>NZ_DAIUJO010000011.1:0-35155 GCF_036848755.1 Sinomonas sp.
CCGCTTCGGAAACCCCGACGCCGATCGGGTGTTGGATTGGGCGCGACACGTGGCTACCATCGTTCGTGGTGGAGCACAGTAGCTCCCTGAGTGAAAGGAGGTGGCCGTGTCTTTAAGCGACGCCATCATGGACGGGGCCGGTATCAGCGTCAGGAAGCTCGATCGGATCGAGGTTCCCTCCCGAATGCTCGGGGGCCAGTCCTAGCGACTTAGCCGGCGCAGGCCGGACCGACCCACGATACGTCACAGGGATGCCGGTACCGCTGAGAGGCGGGACCGGCATTTCTGCGTCTTCGACACCTCAGGACGGCTCGCTCGTCTGCGCCTCTCGGGCCAGGGCGGTGAGCCTGGACACCGCGCGGAAGTACTTCTTGAGATAGCCGCCAGCCATCATCTCCTCGGTGAAGAGCTGGTCGAATGGCACACCGGAGGCGAGGATCGGCACGTCCTTGTCGTAGAGACGGTCGGCCAGCACGACGAAACGCAGCGCGACTGCCTGCTCCTCGATCGTGTGCACGTCCTTCCAGACAACCCCGTCGATCCCGTCGATGAGCTGGCGGTAGCGGCTCGGATGCACCCCAGCGAGATGCTTCATGAGAGCCCCGAAGTCGTCGACGGCGACGACGCCGCCGTCGAACTCGGCGTTGATCCGCGCGTCGAGCTCCTCCGTGCGGAGCGGAGCGGGGGCTGCGGGAAGGCCCCGGTGCCGGTAGTCCTCCCCGTCAATCCGAACGACGTCGAACTGATCGGCGAGGACCTGGATCTCGCGCTGGAAGTCGACGGCGGCGAACCTTCCCTCGCCCAGGGCGCCCGGAAGCGTGTTGGACGTCGCTGCGAGCTTCACGCCCGCGTCGGCGAGCTCCCGCATGAGCCGGGACATGAGGACGGTGTCGCCCGGGTCGTCGAGCTCGAACTCGTCGATGCACACGAGGCGGTAGGAGCTCAGCGCCTCGACCGTCTTGCGGAAGGACAGCGCTCCGACGAGGTTGGTGTACTCGACGAACGTGCCGAAGGCCTTCGGCCCGGGCGAGGCGTGCCACAGCGACGCGAGGAGGTGGGTCTTGCCCACTCCGAACCCGCCATCGAGGTAGACGCCGGCGCGGGTCTTGGGCTTGTTTCCATTTCCCCCGAAGAGCCGGGAGAGGAGTCCTCCACCGCTGCGCTGGCCATCGATGGAGGCGCCGAAGTCTTGGAGCGACCTGACCGCTGCCGCTTGGGAGGGCTGCGCGGGGTCTGGCCGGTAGCTTTCGAACGACACCTTGCCGAATCGCGGCGAAGGGTGGAAGCCGGCAAGAAGCTCGTCCACGGACACTTTGGGCGTGCGGGTGGTCAGGTGTGCGACAGTCGCCAAGGAATCCGTCCGTCTCGGGCCCCGAAGGGGCAATACATGGGAACGAGGGGCAGTGGCAAGGATATCGCGCACCCAGCCGTCATGTTGCGCCCCATGACAAGGGGCGACGACGGCCCTCACCCTCGCGGCCTGCTCTGACTACGCTGGAAGGGACATTTCAGGGGCGCGCGCGGATGGCGCACGTCCTTGGCTCAGCCGAGCGAAAGGCCATGCCATGAGCTACCCTCTCGACACGAACGAGAAGTTCGCTGCCTACGCCCACCCCGAGCGCCTCGTCTCGACGGAGTGGCTCGCTGCCCAGCTCGCCGACGGCGCGCTCGAGGGCGGCAAGCTCGCGGTCGTCGAGTCCGACGAGGACGTTCTGCTCTACGAGACGGGCCACATCCCCGGCGCCGTCAAGATCGACTGGCACACGGATCTCAACGACGAGGTGACGCGGGATTACGTCGATGGCCCCGCATTCGCCAAGCTCCTCGCGTCCAAGGGGATCTCCCGTGACACGACGGTCGTGATCTATGGCGACAAGTCGAACTGGTGGGCTGCATATGCCCTCTGGGTCTTCACGCTCTTCGGCCACGAAGACGTCCGCCTGCTCGACGGGGGCCGCGACAAGTGGATCGCCGAGGGGCGCGAGCTGACGACCGATGTCCCCAATCCCATCGAAGGCGACTACCCCGTCGTCGAGCGCAACGACGCCCCGATCCGTGCTTTCAAGGACGATGTCCTCGCCCATCTGGGCAAGCCGCTCATCGACGTCCGCTCCCCCGACGAGTACACGGGCAAGCGCACCCACATGCCCGCCTACCCCGAGGAAGGCGCGCTCCGTGGCGGGCACATCCCGACGGCAGCCTCGATCCCGTGGGCCCGGGCGGCCGCAGAGGACGGCACCTACAAGTCGCGCGAGGAGCTCGAGGGCCTGTACCTCGGCGAGGCCGGACTCACCCCCGGCGACGAGGTGGTCGCGTACTGCCGCATCGGCGAGCGCTCGAGCCACACCTGGTTCGCTCTCAAGTACCTCCTGGGCTTCGACAACGTCCGCAACTACGACGGTTCCTGGACCGAGTGGGGAAATGCCGTGCGGGTTCCGATTGTTAAGGGTGAAGACAGAGGTACGTGGCCGCTCTCCTAGGGCTCGGTGCTCAGCTTTCCCGCAGCGCGGCGGTCTCGCGACGAGGCCGCCGCGCTGTGCATGGCCCGGCGTAGTCTGGAAGGAATATGACGACGAATACCACGATCCCCGCTCCCCTTGCGGAAATCATCGACGAGTTCCAGGGACTCGAGGAGCGCGAGCGCCTTCAGCTGCTGCTCGAGTTCGCCCAGTCGCTCCCCGACCTGCCGGACCGCTATCACGACCATCCCGAGCGGCTGGAGCAGGTGGTGGAGTGCCAATCGCCGGTCTTCATCGCCATCGAGACCGAAGCTGGAACGGAGAGCGCCTCGCAGTCGGTGCGTCTCTTCCTGACAGCTCCGCGGGAGGCTCCGACGACGCGCGGCTTCGCCAGCATCCTCTTCGAGGGGCTCGATGGCCTGACAGCGGGCGAAATCCTCGCCGTTCCGGACGACATCGCCCACGAGCTAGGTCTCGACCGGGCAGTCTCACCCCTGCGGCTCCGCGGGATGACGGCCATGCTCGTCCGCATCAAGCGCAAGGTAGCCGGCGAGTGCCACCTCGGGCAGACGGCCTGAGACTCCGAGGCTCAAGGGGAAGCTGAGTGGCCAAAGGCAATTCGCCGGCCGGACCGGGGACACCGGCCACGGCTGTGCTCGACGCCGCCGGAGTCGCCTATGTCGCGCACCCCTACGAGCACGATCCTTCCAGCGGGGGCTACGGGTTGGAGGCAGCTCGCGCCCTCGGCATCGCCGCCGAACGGGTCTTCAAGACGCTCGTCATCGACCTCGGCACGAGCGCCGGGAGGAGCCCGACGGCGGGGGGAACGCTCTGCGTCGCCGTCGTCCCGGTGAGCGGAAGCCTTGACCTCAAAGCTGCAGCCTCCGCGTTCGGAGCGAAGAAGGCGGCGATGGCCGATCCGTCGGCCGCTGAGCGCCGAACGGGCTATGTCCTCGGAGGGATCTCGCCGCTCGGCCAGCGTCGTGCCTCTCCCACCGCCATCGACGAGTCGGCCCTCGAGCACGAGACGATCCTTGTGTCCGGTGGCCGACGGGGCTTTGACATCGAACTCGCCCCGGCGGACCTCGTCCGGCTCACCAACGCTTCAGTGGCTCGCCTTCGCGCTCACTGAGCGGGCTGGCTCTGCCTCCCTGCGCCGGGAGCTGGCCGCGGCGCGAGCGTCTCGGAAAGCCACGCCTCCACCGTTCCCTCCCACCGTTCCGGATCCACGTTCCATTCCTTCGTGTGACGCGCCTTCCGGAAGGTTTCGAGCGTCACCATCTCGGGATTCCGCCCGGCAAGGAGTGCTGACGGGCCGAAGGGGACGAATTCGTCGTCCACGCTGTGCAGGATGAGAGTCGGCGTGCGGAGTTCGACGGCCCGCGCAACCCAGTCCATCGCGCGGAAGTCGACCGGCGCGGCCATCCCGGTGATCCGACGGCCCCACGGGTGGGCAAGGAGGAACTGGCCGAAGCGTCCGACTCCGCGCGGGATGCGGTTCTTCTGGGCCTGGTGGGCGAGGACATCAACCCAGTCGACGACGGGTGCGTCGAGGACGAGGGCTCTGATGTACTGCCGCATCGATGAGAGGTCGGCGGCGGCGAGGCTGATCGCGCCACCCATCGACCAGCCGAACAGGACGATATCCGTGGCACCGTGATCGAGCGCGTAGCCGATCGCCGCCTCGACGTCCCGCCACTCGGTCATCCCCAGCGCGTACCGACCATCCGGCGTGGCGGGCGCGTCGCCGTCGTTGCGGTAGGAGACCACGAGGCTCGTGAGCCCCAGCTGACGGGCCGGGATGAGGCCCCGCAGCGACTCCTGCCGAGTGGCCCCGCGCCCATGCACCATGATGGCCCAGGTCGTGGTCGGAGCGTTCTGGGCTGGCACGAGCCAGGCGGGCGCGGGCCCGAGCTCTGTCTCGACGAGGACCTCTTCGAAGTCATAGCCGAGGTCCCCCGGGGAGCTGTAGACGACCCCGCTCCAGCGGCCCCGCACCGCGCGTCCGAGGTCGCCGCTGTATTCCGCGATGACGGAGCGCGTCACCGTTCCTTCGCCGGGGACGTAATCCTCAAGCCGCCCCAGCCGCGCGTGACCGGCCCCGCCGTCGAAGAAGAAGCTGTACTCGCCGTCGACCACGGTCTCCTGAGTCGCTTTGAGGATGACCCGGCGCTCAGGACCCGCGCCCTGGACCGCTAGGACCTCCTGGTCCTCGGTTCGCACCCGTTCGGGAGTCACGATGCGGCGCGCGAAGTAGGCGGCGAGGGCAGAACTCGAGGCTGCGACCGCGGAAGCAGCCCCGAGACCGACGCCGGCGCCGAGGAGGGCCCAGAAGCTGCGGGGCAGCGCCTCATCGGACTCAACCTCTCGGGGGGCCTTGCGTTCTCGGGACATACCGCCATTCTGTCAGCCCGGGCGCGTGCGGAAGGGGCCGCCCCTGCGGGGGCTCTGTGGGGAATTCCGGGGCTGGCCGCTAGTCTGAACCCATGACGGCGCCGATCCTCATCCTGACCGAAGTCGCGTTGGGCCCTGCCGAGCGGACCGCGGTGTCCGAGCTCGTCGAGGGCATTGACGCCCCGCTGGAGGTGCTTGTTCCGTCCGGTCGCAAGCGCCGCCTCGTCGTTGACTTCCTCGATCACCTCTCGATGCTCGAATTCGGGAAGGCCTTCGAGGAGCTCTCCTCCAAGTCTGATCCTGCGGCCGAACGGGCCGTCGCCGAAACGGCGCTCAACGGCTCTCTCGCGGCGCTCGAGGGTCTCGGTGCCGGGACGACGGGAAGCCTTGTCGAGGGCGATCCCGTGGCTGCGCTCGCCGAACGGGCGGGCGCGTCCGGCGCCACTCAGGCCGTTGTCGTGACCCTTCCCCACGCCGTCGAGGACACGTTCCACACCGACTGGGCCAATCAGGCCCAGCGGAAGCTCGGCATCCCCGTCCTCCATCTGTACGCCGGGACGGGATTCATCGGCGACTCCTGAGCGTTGTGCTGGGTATGGAAGCTTCATTCGAGCCAACCGAGGCAGCGACCCGGCACACCCCTCCGAACACCGACCACGCCCCCGCGGCTCGCAGCGAAGCCGAGTGGCGAGAGCGTCTCACGCCTGAGGAATACCATGTGCTCCGGGAGGCAGGCACGGAGCGTGCGTTCACGGGCGAGTACTGGGACACCCACACGAAGGGCAGCTATCGCTGCCGGGCGTGCGGCGCCGAGCTGTTCACGAGCCACGAGAAGTTCGATTCGCACTGCGGCTGGCCATCATTCTGGGCGCCGCTCGCCAACGACGCCGTGGTGTACCTCCACGACCGCACGTTCGGGATGGACCGGGTCGAGGTTCGCTGCGCGACGTGCAATTCGCATCTCGGGCACGTCTTCGAGGGCGAGGGCTACGGCACCCCGACGGACCAGCGATACTGCATCAACTCGATCTCCCTCACGCTCGTCCCCGACGAGGACTGAGCCGAGCGCGCCGGGTCGCCAGCAGCCGCTGTCCCCGACCTGAAGGAAGAGACCCCTAGCGATAGAATTTCTGTTGCTAGGGGCTTTTTAGCCTTAGCGATACTTCTTCATAGCTACTCTCGGATCAGTGTCTTCCACGTGCTTCCCCACCGAGAGAAAGCGAGTCCGTCGTGACGACTGCCGCGCCCGAAACATCAGGCACCACCTCAGCTGTCCCCACAGCATGGAGCGCTGCCGCCGATCCGTCGTGGCTGGCGCTCAAGTCGGCGGCCGTCCGCCTCCAGCCCCTCCAGGCGCGCGACGGCTCGATCCCCGAGCAGACGGACCACCCCCTCGCTGGGGCGCTCGTCGAACAGCTCGTCGCGGGGATCGAAGGCCTCGCGCCGCACTTCCCGCACGACTCCGAGTACCTGCGCCTCGCCGTCGCCGATTTCCGGGCCTGGGCAGCCACCGGCTTCGGGGTGCCCGACTTCCTCGACTCGCTCGTCGCCTTCCAGCCGCAGCTGCACCGCGTGAACGGGCTCCAGCACCTCGTCGTGTTCCCCATGTACACCCAGAACGGAAGCCGGGACCGCCTCGTCGAGGCCGTGCTCATCGAGGTGGTATGGCCCGACTTCGTCGCCGAGCTCGAGGCCGGGGCCTACAGCAACAGGCTCTTCGTGCCGATCCGCTTCCTGGACTTCACCCCGGGCTACGCCACGAACTCGGCGGTCCTGTTCCCCGAGACGGTCGCCATGCGGGACGTGCCGACGTTCACGTGGGGCGCGATCTTCGCCGACCGCGAGGCGGCGCGCTTCCGGCGGGTGCTCGACGCGGCCGCGAAGGTCACCAACCTCGAGCTCCCGCCGGATGCCGCCGAGCTCGTCGCGGACCAGAAGCTCGCGCAGGAGACCTTCGTCATGTGGGACCTCATCCACGACCGGACCCACATGCGCGGCGACCTCCCGTTCGACCCGTTCATGATCAAGCAGCGGATGCCGTTCTTCCTGTACTCGCTCGAGGAACTGCGCTGCGACCTCACGGCATTCCGCGAATCCGTCAAGATCGAGCGCGACGACACCGCAGACCCCGAGGCGCGCCGGCACGCCAAGCTCGTCCAGTACGCTGTCATCTTCGACCGGATCTTCCGCTTCGCGATCACCGGAAGCCGCGTCCGCAACTACGACGGCCTCGGCGGCCAGCTCCTGTTCGCGTGGATGCACCAGCACCGCGTCCTGCACTGGACGGACACGAAGCTTGCGATCGACTGGGCCGAGGTCCCCGAGGTCGTCAGCGCGCTCGGCGATGCGATCGACGAGCTGTACTGGCGTTCCATCGACCGCCCGAAGGTGGCACACTGGCTCGCAGCCTACGAGCTCGTCTCTGGGACGGTGACTCCGAACCCGGCCTCGGTGTGGGCCAAGGGCCCCGACGCCCTCCCCCTCACGGGGACGCCGCGCGAGATCACCGACCAGGTGCTCGACGACGAATTCCCCCTGTCCATGTTCTACGAGGCCCTGGAGAAGAAGATGCGCGGTGTGATCGAGTCGACGGCAGGGATCACGGGCGAGACGCCCCTTCCCGGCGTCATCGCGTGAGCCCCGAGGTGCGGGGCGCGCGGGGCGCGATCGTCGTCGTCGCCGGGGCCAGCGCGGCGTCCGGCGTCGCGACCGTGGCCGCCCTGCGCGCTGCGGGGGCTACGGCAATCGCCGTCGGGACCAGCGAGGATCACCTTGCGCGCGCGTTCGGCCCCGCGGATCCGGACGACGGCGTGCCGCAGCGAGTGTGCGACCTCGCCGACTTCGCGGCCGTTCAGTCGCTCGCCGCGGAGCTCCGCGAGACGTTCGGCGCGGTCGACGGCGTAGCCCACCTCGTGGGCGGATGGCGCGGCGGCCATTCGCTCTCGGACCAGTCCGATGAGGACTGGGACTTCCTCGCGCGAACTGGAATCACGACCCTCCGCAACACGAGCCGGGCGTTCTACGAGGACCTGCTCGCTTCGCCACGGGGTCGATTCGCGATGGTGTCCTCGACCCTCATCGAGCATCCGAGGGCCGGCTACGCCAACTACGCTGCGGCCAAGGCCGCCGCCGAGGCGTGGACCCGTGCCATGGCCCGGGGCTTCGCCTCCGACCAGTCCGAAAGGGCGGGGGACGCGGCTCCCCTGATGAGTGCCGCCGTCGTTCTCGCGGTCAAAGCGCTCCTCGACAACGAGATGCTCGCCACCCAGCCGGGGCGCCGGTTTCCGGGTTACACGCACGTCGACGCCCTGGCCGGGCGCATCGTCGCGCTGTTCACGGAGAACGCCGTGGCCATCAACGGCGCACGCCTCGACCTCACCATCTGAGACGGACCGACCCTTAGGCAATACTGTGACAGTGACTTCGATCCACCCCGCCCATTCCATCGCTTCTGCCGGCACCGTCACCGACGGACCCGCCGGCTGGCCCCTCCACGACGCTGCCGTCCGCGGCTTCGCCTCC
This sequence comes from Sinomonas sp., assembly GCF_036848755.1. NCBI lineage: Bacteria > Bacillati > Actinomycetota > Actinomycetes > Micrococcales > Micrococcaceae > Sinomonas > Sinomonas sp. The sequence continues at coordinate 8,376 of NZ_DAIUJO010000011.1, forward strand.
GACAACTACTCGGGCGCGCATCCTCAGGTGCTCGCGGCCCTCGTGGCCGCGAACGGGGGCCATCAGACCTCCTACGGCAGCGACGACTACACCGCCCGCCTCCACGAGGAGATGTGCCGGCTGTTCGGCGACGGCGTCCAGTCCTACCCCGTCTTCAACGGGACCGGGGCCAACGTCCTTTCGCTCCAGTCGCTCATTCCGCGCTGGGGCGCCGTCGTGTGCGCTTCGACCGCGCACATCAACGTGGACGAGAACGGGGCACCGGAACGCGTGGGCGGCATGAAGCTCCTCGCGGTCCCCACCGAGGACGGCAAGCTCACGCCGGAACTCATCGACCGGGAGGCGTGGGGCTGGGGCGACGAGCACCGGGCCCAACCGCTCGCCGTCTCGATCACCCAGACCACCGAGCTCGGAACGCGCTACTCGATCGACGAGATCCGCGCCATCACCGAACACGCGCACTCTCTCGGCATGAGGGTCCACATGGACGGGGCCCGCCTCGCCAACGCTGCCGCGGGTCTGGGCGTCCCCGTGCGCGCCTTCACGCGCGACGCCGGAATCGACATCCTCTCCTTCGGCGGCACCAAGAACGGCATGCTGTTCGGCGAGTGCGTTGTGGCGCTGGCGCCCGAGGCGGCCCACGGTCTCGATTACCTCCGCAAGATGGACATGCAGCTCGCATCGAAGATGCGCTTCGTCTCGGCCCAGTTCCTCGCGCTGCTCGAGGACGACCTGTGGCTCCGGTCCGCGGAGCACTCGAATGCCATGGCAGCCCGGCTGCGCGCCGCAGTCGAGGGGATCGAGGGCGTCGAGCTCACTCAGGAGACGCAGTCGAATGGCGTGTTCGCCATCCTGCCGGCGGGGGTCGCCGACCGACTGCGCGAGCGCTTCCGCTTCTACGACTGGGACGCCTCGCGCCGGGAAGTGCGGTGGATGTGCTCCTTCGATACGTCCGAAGACGACGTAGATGCCTTCGCAGCCGCCCTCCGCGAGGAGATCGCGCGCTAGGAGCTGGGAACGGCGAGGGTTTCCGGCGTGCCACGAGGCTCCCGCCGGGGCCCCTCGACGTACCCTGTGAGAGTGACCGCATTAGCCCAGTTGCCTGCGGATTTCCTGAGTGCCCTGCGCTCCCTGCGCGCCGCCGTCGGCCGCCCCGAGCTCCGGCTCCAGGAGATCCCGGCACCCGCCCGGCTCGCACCGTATGCCGTGGCGCTCGAGGCCGAGGTGCTCGACCCGGCGAGCAGGGGTGAGGGCCCAGGCGAGGGCAGCGACACCGCGGTGTCCCCCGAACTCGCAACGGGCCGCTTCATCCTGCTCCACGACCCCGAGCCGCCCGCAGTGTGGCAGGGGACGTTCCGGATCGTGACGTACATCCGGGCCAGGCTCGAGCCCGAAATGGCGGAGGACGCACTGCTCGGTTCGGTCGCCTGGACCTGGCTTGTCGAGGCGCTCGAGAAGCACGCAGCCGACTATGCGGCGGCGGGAGGAACCGCAACGCGCGTCCTCTCGGAGAGCTTCGGCACGCTCGAGGGACGCCGCGAGTCGATCGACATCGAGTTGCGGGCCTCCTGGACTCCGCAGAGCCCGGCCGTCAGGAATCACCTCGAAGCGTGGTCGGACATGGTGTGCACGTTCGCAGGACTCCCACCGCTTCCCGATGGGGTCTCCCCGCTGCCGCGCCGCCGCGATTGAGACCCGGGCGTAGACTCAGGGAATCATGACCGCACAGTCCCAGGGCTCCACTCAGGCCGGTTCGGAACCCGGCCACATGGCAGCAACGCCCGCCTCCGATGGAACGGAGAACGGCTCCGACCACGTCCACGTCGAGGGATTCACCGCTCCCATCCCCACCGTCATCGAACTCGACGCGCCGCGCGAAGGGGTTCCTCTGGTGATCGACACCGAGGAGGGCCTCGAGCGGGCGGCGCGTGCCATCGCTGCCGGGACCGGCCCTGCCGGGGTCGACGCCGAGCGGGCCTCAGGGTTCCGGTACGGGCAGCGAGCCTTCCTCGTGCAGATTCGGCGCGAGGGCGCGGGCACGTGGCTCATCGACCCGGAACCGTTCGACGACCTCGCGATCCTCGGTGACGCCCTGCACGGGGTCGAATGGGTCCTGCACGCCTCGACCCAGGACCTCCCGTGCCTCGCCGATGTGGGCATGTGGCCCGATCGGCTCTTCGACACCGAGCTCGCGGCGAGGCTCGCGGGCCTCCCCCGTGTGGGCCTTGCAGCGGTCGTCGAACAGCTGCTCGGGTTCGGGCTCGCGAAGGAACACTCGGCCGCGGACTGGTCGACTCGCCCCCTGCCGGAGCCGTGGCTCCGGTATGCAGCCCTCGACGTCGAGGTGCTCGTGGAACTCCGCGACGAACTGGCCGAACTCCTTGCCGCCCAAGGGAAGCTGGGCTTCGCCGAAGAGGAGTTCGAGTCGATCCTCAAAGCGGGCCTCCCCGAGCCGAAGCCGGACCCCTGGCGCCGGACCTCCGGCGTCCACCAGATCCGGGATCGGCGGCAACTTGCCGCGGTGCGGGAGCTGTGGCTGGAACGGGACGCACTCGCACAGAAGCGGGACATCGCTCCGGGGAAGCTCATCCCTGACGCGGCGATTGTCGCCGTCGCCCGCGCCATGCCGACGACGGTGCCTCAGCTGCTCGCGACAAAGGGCTTCCACGGGCGCGCCGCCCAGCGGGAGGCCCCGCGCTGGCTGCGCGCCGTGTCGACGGCACGGAACCTGCCCCCGGAGATGCTTCCGCCGCTGCATCTGCCGACGAACGCGCCGCCGCCCCCGCGCGTATGGGAGGACCGCGACCCCGAAGCCGCAGCCCGGCTGCAGACGGTCCGCCCCCGGATCGCGGCCGTCGCAGAAGCGCTGGACATGCCCACGGAGAACCTCCTTACGCCCGACCACCTACGGCGTGTCGCGTGGCGACCGCCCATGCCGCTCACTGCAGCATCCCTCGCGGAGGCGCTGCGCGAGCTCGGCGCCCGCAACTGGCAGATCGAGCGCGTGCTGCCCACGGTCCTCGAATCGTTCGAGCATCCTGAGCCCCTCAGCACGCGGAGGAAGGCGCACGCCGCTAACGAGTGACGTTCAGGGCCCGCACGTGCAACGAGGGCATTGCAGCTCAAGTTACTCGCCAGTAACATAGGGGATCGGGGCGGTCGCCCGCCCACCAGGATCACCCCTACTTCCAGGAGCCGCCCATGTCATCGAGCAGGCACATCCGGGACGTCGTCTTCGTCGACGGCGTCCGAACACCCTTCGGCAAGGCTGGCGAGAAGGGGATGTACCACGGCACGCGCGCCGATGACCTCATCGTCAAGACCATCCGCGAACTGCTGCGCCGCAATCCGTCCCTTCCCGCCGATCGAGTCGACGAGGTCTCGGTGGCTGCGACGACGCAGACGGGCGACCAGGGCCTCACCATCGGGCGCAGCGCAGCGCTCTTGGCCGGTCTGCCGCGCACGGTGCCGGGCTTCGCCATTGACCGCATGTGCGCTGGCGCTCTGACCGCCGTGACGACGACGGCGAGCGGCATCGCCTTCGGCGCGTACGACGTCGTGATCGCCGGGGGCGTCGAGCACATGGGGAACCACCCGATGGGGCAGGGAACCGATCCCAATCCCCGGTTCATGGCAGAACGCATCGTGGACCCTGCCGCCCTCACCATGGGCAGCACCGCAGAGAATCTCCACGATCGGTTCCCCGCGATCACGAAGGAACGCGCCGACCGCTACGCCGTCGCCTCGCAGGCCAAGCTCGCCGCCGCCTACGAGGACGGCAAGATCCAGCGGGACCTGGTTCCCGTCGCGACCCGCCGCCCGGGCGAGGGCTTCGGCCTTGCCGTCGCCGACGAGCCGCCGCGTCCCGGAACGACGCTCGAAGACCTCGCAGCACTCCGAACGCCGTTCCGCCCTCACGGGCGAGTCACCGCGGGCAACGCCGCCGGGCTCAACGACGGCGCCACGGCGTGCCTGCTCGCCTCGGCCGAGGCCGCCGAGGAGCTCGGGCTCGCGCCGCGGATGAGGCTCGTCTCCTTCGCCTTCGCCGGGGTTGCCCCCGAGGTCATGGGCATCGGGCCGGTCCCCGCGACCGAGAAGGCGCTTGCAAAGGCCGGGCTGAGCATCGAAGACATCGGCCTCTTCGAGATCAATGAGGCCTTCGCGGTCCAGGTCCTGAGCTTCCTCGACCACTTTGGGATCGCGGACGACGATCCACGCGTCAACCGCTACGGGGGCGCGATCGCCGTCGGACACCCTCTCGCATCCTCGGGTGTGCGCCTCATGACCCAGCTTGCGCGGCAGTTCGCCGAATCCCCCGAGACCCGCTACGGCATGACGACGATGTGCATCGGTCTGGGGATGGGCGGCACCGTCATCTGGGAGAACCCGCATCATCCCGACTACCGGAAGGGCGAGTGAATGAGCGCCTCAGTCTTCGACCAGTTCGACGCCCTCGCCTCGCACGTACCGAACGAGGTCGTCACGCACTCCCTCGTCACGGACGTCCTCCTGCCGGGGGAGGCGGGCAGCCGCAGGATCGCGCTCATCACCCTCGACAACGGGCTCGACCACGCCAAGCCGACCACGCTCGGGCCAAACACGCTCATCGAGCTCGGCCGGACCCTGGAGTCGTTGCGGGAGCGCGCCGCGAGAGGTGAACTCGACGCGGTCGCGGTCACGGGGAAGCCGTACTTCCTCGTGGCGGGGGCCGACCTCACGACCGTCAAGCAACTCCGTGACCCAGAACAGGGTAACCAGATGGCGCGCCTCGGCCACGCCGCGTACGATCTGCTGGCCGATCTGGGCGTACCGACGTTCGCGTTCATCAACGGGGTCGCGCTCGGCGGAGGTCTCGAGATTGCCCTCGCCTGCACCTACCGGACCGTCTCATCGGCGGCACACGGGATCGGCCTCCCCGAGGCCTTCATCGGCCTCGTCCCGGGGTGGGGCGGCGTGTACCGTCTTCCGCGCCTGATCGGTCCCGAAGCTGCCCTCAAGATCATGATCGAGAATCCGCTGAGCAGCAACCGGACGATCGGGGGCCGGGAGGCATTCGAGCTCGGCATCGCCGACGCACTCTTCGAACCAGCCGACTTCCTCGAGCGCTCGCTCGCGTGGGCCGGGTCCGTCCTCTCGGGCGAGCAGAGCGTGGTGCGGCGACACGCCGTCGACCCCTCGGCCGACGCCTCGGCCGCCGAACGCTGGGACGCCGCGGCGAAAGGCGCCCGCGGGCTGGTGTCACTGCGCACCGGCGACGCCGCGCCGGCCCCGGGGAAGGTCCTCGACGTGTTCGAGGCGGGCAAGCTCGCGGGCCAGAAGGAGTCCGCCGAGCTGGAGGTCCAAGCCCTGACCGAACTCATGCAGACCCCACAGTTCCGGGACACCGTCTATGCGTTCCTCGACCTGGTCCAGCACCGGGGAAAACGCCCAGCGGGTGCGCCGGACGCCAAGCTGGCCCGGCCCGTCACGAAGGTGGGCGTCGTGGGTGCAGGCCTCATGGCGAGCCAACTCGCGCTCCTGTTCGCGCGCCAGCTCAAGGTCCCCGTCGTGATGACCGATGTCGAAGAGTCCCGGGTCGAGAAGGGCGTTGCCTACGTCCGGGGCGAGGTCGAGAAGCTGCTCGCGAAGGGGCGGCTCTCCTCGGATGCGGCGAACCGGACGAAGGCCCTCGTCACGGGATCCGTCTCGAAGGACGCCTTCTCCGACGCCGACTTCGTCATCGAGGCCGTGTTCGAGGAACTGGCCGTCAAGCGGCAGGTGTTCGCCGAGGTCGAGGCTGTGGTTTCCCCAGAGTGCATCCTCGCCACCAACACCTCCTCCCTCTCAGTGACGGCGATGGCGGAAGGTCTCGAGCACCCCGAACGGGTCGTCGGCTTCCACTTCTTCAACCCGGTTGCCGTCATGCCGCTGGTGGAGATCGTCCGCGCCCCGCACACCGACGATGCCGTCCTCGCGACGGCGTTCGTCCTTGCGAAGTCGCTCAAGAAGACCGCCGTCCTCGTCAAGGATGCTGCCGCCTTCGTGGTGAACCGCGTCCTGCTGCGCCTCATGGGCGAGGTCACCGCTGCGTTCGACGAGGGGACGCCGGCAGAGGTGGCGGACTCCGCGCTCAAACCGCTGGGCCTGCCGATGTCCCCCTTCACCCTCGCAGCGATGGTGGGGCTTCCCGTGGCGCAGCACGTCGCCGAGTCGCTGCACGCCGCTTTCGGGGAACGCTTCCCCGTCTCGGCCAACCAGCAGGCGCTCATCGACGCGGGGATCAAGGGCCTCTGGGCGCCGACAGAAGACGGCGGTCAGGAGATCCCGGCGTCCACGCGGGCACTCCTTCGGCTCGACGATCACCCGTCGACGGCCGATGAGGTGCTGAAGCGCTGCCAAGACGCCCTGGCCGAGGAGATCGGCCTGCTCCTCGCAGAGGGAGTCGTGGCCGGCCCCGAGGACGTGGATCTCTGCATGATTCTCGGCGCGGGCTGGCCCATGCACCTGGGCGGCATCACGCCCTACCTCGATCGGGTCGGAGCGTCCGAGCGGGTCAACGGCAGGAAGTTCCACACCGGAGGCTGAGCGGAAACAGTCTCAGTCCGGCCCGAACCCATCGTGGAGGAAGCCGCCCAGGGGGGCCGCGAGCCCCCCAAGGGCGGCTTCCTCCCGGCAGGCAAACGTGAGAGCCCCAGCGGAGGCGCCCCGAACGAGGCCGCCGTCCTGTGACCACCACACGCCGACCCGCACCCCGCCGGCGACGACCTCCCATCGCTCGGCGCGGAGGCTGCGCCCCTCGGGGACGTCGATCGTTTCGGCACCGCGGCGGTGCACCTCGGCTGGCGCCGCGGGGGCGGCCGGCTCGGCCTCGTCCACGCGTCGGAAGGTCGCCCTGGCGGTGCCGCTCCGGGCCAGCCTCGCGACGAGGAGGTATTCGCCGCTCGTCGGGAGGGTGTCCGGCCCGTGGCCCAGGTCATCGCGCCGCGCTCCGGAGCGCAGGCCGCCTGGCTCCTGCCGATACCTGAAGCCGCTCCACGTCTCGCCGGTCGCGGTGAGCCGGAGGAGTGATTCGCACAGGAAGGTCGAGCCGGCGCCGTCGTCGAACGCGACGCGCGTGATGAGGAGGCCAGCGTCGAATCGGCGGAAGACCGCGCCCCGGCGCATGCCCCCGACCCAGAAGCTCTCCCACCGCTCCCACGCCGATCGCACCCTGCCTCCTCCGGCCCTCCGGGCCACAGCCTCCGACACTACCGGACGCGCTGTCTCGCCGCCTCACAGCTCCTGGAAACGGCCCCGCGCGAGGCCGAGGCGGCGGTCGGCCTGGCGACGAGCCCAGCTGAGGGCGTGCGTCGAGAGGACGACGGCGGCCCCGCCGTCCGCTGCGAGCCGGACCGCGGTTTCGAGGCGGCCAAGACCGAAGCGGTCCAGCCCCACAGTCGGCTCGTCGAGGAGCAGGACGCGCGGGCGCCGCACCAAGGCGGTCGCGAGAGCGAGGAGCCGCTGCTCGGACATTGAGAGCTCGTAAGGGTGCGTGTCTGCCTGGCGGGCGAGCCCCACGGCATCCAGCGCCTCCAACGCCCGCTCGCGGGCCTCGTCGCGGGTCAGCCGGAGCGGGCCCCGCCGGAGTCCGGTCAAGCCGAACGCGACCTCGCGGAGCGCGGTGCGCTCGAACAGCTGGTCCCGGGGCTCCTGGAAGAGGGTGCCGACGGTCGCCGCAACGCGGCCAGCGGGCTCCCTCAGAATGTCTCGACCACCGATCCGGACTTGGCCCCCATGGGGCCGCAGGAGGCCTGCGAGGTGCCGCAGCGACGTGGATTTGCCGGCTCCGTTCGGCCCAGTGAGGGCAACGAGCTCTCCCGGGAACACCGCGAGGCTAGCCTCGTCGAGGACTCGGGATCCTGGGCGCAAGGACCCAGCGCCCAGCCCGGCCCCCGCCGAGGGATACGCGAAGGTCACCCGATCGAGTTCGGCGACGGGAGCCGATCCTTCGACTCGCCGGTACGCCCCCCGGGCGGCCTGCAGGAACGGTGGGCCCTCCCGAAGGACCCCGGAGGCCGCGAACGCCGCGCCCGCCTCCACCTCCGGCGGCGCCCCCTCCGCAACGACGGTCCCACCCTCGAGCAGCAGCCACCGCGAGGCGCCCCGAGCGAGTGCGTCCGCCGTGGCCGTGAAGACCACGACGGCCGTTCCAACTGCCCGCAGCGCGTCGAGGACCTGAGCGAGCGCGTCAGCCCCGTCGGCATCGAGAGAGGCCGTGGGCTCATCGAGCAGGACGACGTCAGGACGCCCGACGATCGCGCAGGCGATGGCAAGGCGGCGCTGTTCGCCGCCCGAGAGCCGGCCGGGGTCGCGCGCGAGGAACTCGCCCAGTCCCACGGCTCGTGCCGCGGAATCCACCTGCGCGAGCATCTCAGCCCGCGGCGTCCCCCGCTGCTCGAGTGCGAAGGCGAGCTCCTCGCCCACCGTCGCGGCCGCGCCCGTCAGAAGCTCGGCCGCCCGCTGCGGCACAAAGGCCACGTGCTGGCCCCACGCGCCGAGCCGCAGCCTCGGATCCTCGGGCGAACCGCGGAACTCGAGCCGCTCGCGTGCGCCCGACCGGGAAAGCTCGAGCGCGCCGTCGAGGCGGCCGTGCCCTCCCGCGACGGCCCAGCCCGCGAGAACCTTGGCGAGCATCGACTTCCCGCTCCCCGAGGCGCCAAGCACCGTCGTGAACGAGCCGGGCACCAGCTCCAGGCGGACGTCGTGCAGGAGGGGCGCACCGTCGTCGTACGCGAAGCTCCGGACGTGGGCCGCCAGCGCCGGCGCGCTCATCGCGCGCCCCCGGTCAGGACCCCCGCGACCGCGGGGACAACGACGGAGGCAACCAGCACCGCGCTCGCGGCAGCCAAGGCCCAGCGGACGGTGCGTTGGGCCGGGGAGTCCGGCTCGTCGACGTACGAAGTGCGCCGCCCCGGCAGCCCGTGCCCCCGGGCCTCGAGGGCCGCGGCGCGCTCCCCCGCTTCATCGACGAGCTGGAGGACGAGCGGCACGACCTGCAGTCGCGCAGCGACGAGCCGCCCACCAGGGCCGCTCCGGACGACGAGGCCGCGGGCCTCCTGAGCCTCGCGGATGCGCTGGAGCCGCTCGGCCACCGTCGCCGCAAGGCCGAGCGAAGACGCCAGGACGTACCCGAGCTGCGCCGGCACGCCCCTGCGCACAAGGGCTGCGCGCAAGGCGGGAACGCGGACCCACAGCGAAAAGGCCAGCATGACGACGACGAGCGACGCCGTGCGGAGGACGATCGCCCCGGCATACGCGAGTCCCTCCGACGTCACGCGGGCGGGCCCGAAGGCGACGAGCACGGTGCGGCCCTCGGGGAAGAACAGCCCATGGATCACGAGCGCCCAGAGGGCAAACGGGACGACGACGAGAGAGGCCGCGGCGATGACGCGCCGCAGGATGCGAGCCTTCGCCGCGGCCACGAGAGCTGCCGCGAAGACGACGGTCCACACCCCCCACGAGGCCCAGGCGAGACACGCGACCGCGCCCGATCCGGCCAGCACGAGCCCGGTGAGGGGGTTGAGCCGGGTCGACGTCGGGCTCGCGCCCGAGACCTGGTCCGGCGGGCCGGCTTGGGGGCGAGTCACCTCATGCTGCCGTGGCGGCCTCGCCGTCGGCGCGCCCGGCAGTGGCCGGCTTGGTTCCCGCGAGCACGCGGTGACGCCGCACGAACTCGAAGCGCTGAGTGCTGCGGCGCGGCAGTGCGTACGCGAGGGCGGCCGCGACGGAGAACGTCACGAGCTTGTCGGGGAGATCCGAGGTGAACGCGCCCGTCGTGACCGACTGCACGAGGTTCTGACCGGCCGCGCGGAAGAGGGCGATGACTGCCCCCGTAGCGCCGGTGGCGGTGCCGCCGAAGACGATCACTGCGATGGGCGCCGAGATGGCCGCCGCCACAAAGCCCGTGACGATCCCCGCGACGGGCACGAGGTAGAAGCGGCGGACGATGCCGAACCGCGCTGCGAGACCTGCCAGCGCACCGATGGCCGCCGCCCCCGCAGCGAACGGGAGCACGGTGGGGTTGAAGAACGACCACACGAGGTTGCTCAGGAGGCCCGTTGCGGCGCCGGCCGTGGATCCGGCCAGGAATCCGACGAGCACGGTTCCGATGGAATCGAGGTAGATCGGGATGAGGGTGCTGCCGACGAACTGGCCGAGGACGATATTGAGCACGAGCGCGACCGGGATGAGGGCGAGCGTCGTCGTCGGCAGCGTCGGGAGGATGCCCGCGAAGAGCAGCACCATGGCGATGCCGAAGCCGGTGAGTGCCACGAGTGCTCCAGAGGCCGTGGGACCGTTCGCAACGTCGGCGGGCTGGGAGACGATGAGGAAGGCGTAGGTCGCGACGACGGCCACGGCGCCGAGGACGGTGAGTGTGGTCCTCAGGGGCGAGCGGCGGGGCGCCTCGACCGTCAGGGAATGCGACATGAGGGCGCGGTCCTTCGGTTGGGAGTTGCTGGATGATCGGTCCGCCTATGTCACCTCGGCGGCCCCGCTTGCACGGGAACGCTCAAAAGTCTAGCCCAGTGGGCTGGCAAGGGCTTCAGGTCGGCCTCGCGCGATCCGCCGCCCGAGTGCGCCCACGGCCGCCACGAGCTCATCGAACGCCTCCTTCGGCCGATTGCTCGCCACGATCCGCGCGTTAGGGGGCTCCCCCCACAGCCCACGGTAGTCGGCGATGGTCGTGCCGAGGAGCCGAGGGGCGTCGGTTTCGACGTGGACGGTTGCCGTCCGAGTCGAGTACGCCGCGGTCCCAGCCGCCACACTCGCCGCGAAGTAGTCATGCACGTGGGCCACGTAGCCCTGGTCGTAGTCCCGGTGGAACTCGAAGTAGAACCGGAGCATGTCGCTCAGATGGCGCACGAGCGGGTTCGACGCACGGCTGCGCCATCCCGCCGCCTGTTCCGGGTCGACCAGCTCCGGCTCCGCGCATCCGGCAGCCTCCGCCAGGGCCGCGATGTGCTCGGGCCGCAGCTCGATGCGCTCGGTCGTCTCGAGCGCGCATGCTATCGGCAGCCTTCCCTCGGGTTGCCCCGCGAACGCCCGGAATACTTCCGCGGCGGCGTGCGGGTCGACGTGCGTGTTCCACTCGGCCGTGGGAGTCGTGTTGCCCTGGTAGAAGTAGGCGCCCCCCATGATGACGACGCCGCGCAGGAGCTCCGGCAGGCGGGGCTCCGCTCGGAGCGCGAGGGCGAAGTTGGTCAGGGGGGCGGTCAGCAGCGCAGTGAGCTCCCCCGGTCGGGCCCGGGCGGCCTCGATCCAGAGCTCGACGGCGTCTCGTCCCTCTGGGCTCCGGCTCGGGGCCGGGAGCTCGGCGTAGCCGATGCCCTGCGGCCCGTGGGTCTCGGGGGTGGTCACGAGAGGGATGCCGAGGGGGGCCCTTGCCCCGATGGCCACCGGCACCTCCGGGCGCTGGCACAGCTCGAGGAGCGCAAGGTTGTTCCGCGCGACCTGGTCCGCGTCGACGTTCCCCGGCGTGCTCGTGACAGCGACGAGTTCGACGTGGGGCTGGCTGCAGAGATAGACGAGCGCCAGCGCGTCATCGATGCCCGTGTCGCAATCCATGAGGATGGACACGGGCTCGCGACGCGCCTCGTGCAGGACGGGGCGGGAACTCTCGTGCACGCTGATCCTAGAAGAGGGCGACCTTCGGCGTGCGCGGGAAGATCTCGTCGAGCTCGGCGAGGTCCTCAGCGCTCGGCTGCCAGGAGGCGGCCTCGGCGTTCTCACGGATCTGCTCGGGTTTGGTGGCGCCCGCAATCACGCTCGCGACCGAGGGCTGCGCCGCGAGCCATGAGAACGCGACCTGGAGCTCTGTCAGGCCACGCTCCTCTGCGAACGCGGAGAATCGGTCGAGCTGGTCCCAGTCGGCGTCGTGCACGAGGTTGGTGCGCGTGTGCGAGAGCCGCGAACCCTCCGGCGCCACGCCGCGCGAGTACTTGCCGGTGAGCAGCCCGTTCGCGAGCGGGAAGTACGGCAGGACCCCGAGGCCGTAGGCCTCCGCTGCCTGGGTCACCTCGAGCTCCGCTCTGCGGTCCAGCAGGTTGTAGTGGTTCTGGCTCGAGACGAATGGCGTGTAACCGCCGATCCTCGCAGCGAACTCTGCCTCCGCGACCTGCCAGCCCGCCCGGTTCGAGTGCCCGATATAGCGGACCTTGCCCTCGTGCACGAGGTCGTCAAGAGCCGAAAGGGTCTCCTCGATCGGCGTCTCCGGGTCGGGCGTGTGGAACTGGTAGAGGTCGATCCAATCGGTGTCGAGCCGCCGGAGGGACGCCTCGACGGCCTGCTTGATGTAGCGGCGCGAACCGCGCGCACCGAAGTCCTTGCCGTTCGCCCCGCGCATGTCCATGCCGAACTTGGTCGCCACCACGACGTCGTCGCGCTGGCCCTTGAGCGCACGGCCGAGCATCTCCTCGCTCAGCCCCGGCGTCTTGCCGTACACGTCCGCGACGTCGAACAGCGTGATGCCCGCGTCGATGGCGGCGTGGACCACGGCGTCGGTGCCCTCCTGCGTTTCGGTGGGGGTGTTGGCGCGGCCGAGATTGTTGCACCCCAGTCCGACGGTTGACACGGTGAGGCCCGAACGGCCCAAACGGCGGTAGTCAGTCATAGCGCCAGCCTACTCGCGCCCCGCGACCACATGGTCCGCCCCGACGGGGGCGGGCGGCCCGCTCAGAGCGAGAAGCTGTGGATCCCGGCGGGAGCGTGCTTGAGCTTGAAGTCGTCGGGCGAGTCGGCCTTGGCAACCGCGATCGAGAGCTTCGTGAAATCGCTCGTGCTCTCGCGCAGGCACGTCTTGACGGCCGCGACGGCCTTCGGGACGTCGACCGTACGCATGAAGATCGTGAGCCGCCCAGCACCCATGGCGCTTTCCTCGACGGTTCCCAGTCCTCGCCACGCGAGGTGCGCCGTGAGCGCCCGCACGGCCTGGCGTTCCAGGAAGCGGTCGCGTTCCGTGCCTGTCTGGCTCTTGAGCGCGAATTGGGCCGCGACACGGTCCTGCTCCGCCTCCGGAATCTCGGCGAAGCCGTCGTCCTCGCACTGGGATGCGAACGCGGCCAGGAGCCCCTCGGCCGCGGCAGCGTCGACGTCGTTCGTCTCCTTGGTCGTCGAGACGTGACCCACGACGCCGCGGTTGACGACGAATTGGGCGGTGTCGTCGTCGTGCCATGCCTCCCGGAACTCGAGGCTGCCATCGTCCCGCTTGCGGTAGACGCGCAGGAAACTCATGTGTGGTCCTTCCTTCCTTGGGCGAGCCATGCGTCGGCGGTGCCGCCGAAGGGACCCAGACCCTCGCGTACGAGCTCGACGAGGCGCTCGCATTCTGCCCTCACGGCGCGCACGAGTTCGTCGGGATAAGCCATGCTCGCGCGATGCTCCTCGAACTCGTCCTCGTCGTCGACGAAGACGCCTCGACCTGCCGCACGGATCACGTCGAGGTCCATGTCGATCATGTGGAACTCGACCGTCCCGTCCGGATCCTCCCGGATCCGGCGCCAGGACAAATCCCACGCGAGGTCCACGTAGACGCGGAACTCGCCGGGGTTCGCGTCATCGTAGAACGTCGCCGCGTAGTTGCCTTCACGCGGCACGAGCAGAACGGCGTCAGTGAGCGTGTAGAGCGCCATGCCGGGGCGGGAGATGAATTCATCCCGCCCCTGATACATCCACCAGCCGTGCTCGTCCTCGCCCAGATGGATGCCCGGCACGACCCAGTGCGCTCCGCCATCCCACTTGCGGTTGCGTGCGACGACGAGGTCGCCCGGGCGCGGAAGGTCGGCGGGACGGTGATCAGCGAAAGAGACGGAGAATCCGCGGATCACAGCTGCGGGAGACTGCCGGTGCGCGGCACCGGCTGCCCGGGAAGGGGACGGGCGAACGGAACCTTCATGCCGAGGACCTGCGCCACGATGTCATGCGTGATCTGCTGCGCGGTGAGGCCCACGCGGGCAAGCACTTGGGACCTCGTCCCGTGATCGAGGAACTCAACCGGGAGACCGACCTCGTTGAGCGCGGTGTCGACGCCGACGGCCCTCATCTCCTGCCGGATCCGCGAACCGACTCCGCCCGCCCGAACCCCGTCTTCGAGGCACACCACGATCCGGTGCTCGGCCGCGAGCCGGATGACGCTCTTCGGAACCGGCAGGACCCACCGGGGATCCACGACCGTCGAACTGATCCCCTGACGGTCCAGCCGCCCCGCGACGTCCAGGGCGAGGTCACTCATCGCACCGACCGCGACGAGGAGCACGTCGGCGCTCTTGTCCTTCTCGGTTCCGGTACGACGGAGCACGTCGACGCCGTCGACGAGGCGCTCGAGGGCCTCGGTCTCCGGGCCGACGGTCCCTTTCGAAAATCTCACGACGGTCGGCGCGTCGGAGACCGCAACCGCTTCCCGCAGCTCCTCGCGAAGCCGGGTGGCGTCCCGCGGAGCCGCGAGATGCAGGCCGGGGACACTCTGCACGAGGGCCATGTCCCACTGGCCGTGGTGGCTCGCGCCATCCGGCCCAGTGACGCCCGCGCGGTCCAGCACGACTGTCACTCCCGCCCTGTGGAGGGCGACATCCATGAGGAGCTGGTCGTACGCGCGGTTGAGGAACGTCGAGTAGACCGCCACCACGGGGTGGAGCCCGCCGAAGGCCATCCCGGCCGCGCTCGTCATGGCATGCTGCTCGGCGATCCCGACGTCGAAGACCCGATCAGGATGCCGCTCGGCGAACTTGTTCAGGCCCACCGGGATGAGCATCGCGCCGGTGATGCCGACGACGTCTGGCCGCTCGTCGGCAATCGCGGCGATCTCGTCGGCGAAGACGCTCGTCCAGGACGCGGCTGCGCCCTCGCCCAAGGGCTCACCCGTGAGGGGATCGATGACTCCCACCGCATGGAACTGGTCGGCCTCATTCGCCCTCGCGGGCGCGTAGCCGCGGCCCTTCTCGGTCATCGCATGGACGATCACGGGCCCGGCGAAATGCTTGGCGGCCGTGAGGGCGTTCTCGATGGCCCGCTCGTCGTGACCGTCGACAGGGCCCAGGTACTTGAGGCCGAGGTCCTCGAACATGCCCTGCGGTGCCCACCAGTCCTTGACGCCCTTCTTGGCGGCATGCAGGCCCTTGTAGGTGAACCGGCCCACCGGGCCGCCCTCTTGGAGACGCTTCTTCCAGAAAGCGAGGGTGCCCTCGTAGGCCGGCGCTGCGCGTACGGCGTCGATCGCAGGGCGGAGCGAAGCGAGGTAGTCAGCGAAGCCGCCGACGGTCGGGGCGTACGACCGACCGTTGTCGTTGACGACGATCACGATCCGCCGGTCCTTGTCCGCCGCGATGTTGTTGAGCGCCTCCCAGGCCATGCCTCCCGTGAGCGCGCCGTCGCCGACGACGACGACCGTGTGCCGGTCGCCTTGGCCGGTGAGCTTGTGGGCCTTCGAGATCCCGTCCGCCCAGGAGAGGGACGACGACGCGTGCGAGGACTCGACGATGTCGTGTTCGCTCTCGGACCGGGAGGGGTAGCCAGAGAGGCCCCCCTGCTGCCGGAGCGACGAGAAATCCTGGCGCCCCGTGATGAGCTTGTGGACGTAGGACTGGTGCCCCGTGTCGAAGATGATGCTGTCACGCGGCGAATCGAAGACCCGGTGGATCGCGAGGGTGAGCTCGACCACGCCGAGGTTCGGGCCGAGATGGCCCCCGGTCTGCGCGACGTTGCGGATGAGGAAGCGACGGATCTCGTCGGCCAAATCCGTCAGCTCCTGGGAGGTGAGGCGGTCGAGGTCTTTCGGTCCGCGGATGCTCTCCAGAATGCCCAAGGGCTGCTCCTTGCTCGAAAACTGCTCAACCCACTGTAGCCCCTTCCCCTGCAGGCGTCGGTTCACCCCAAACGGCCGAGGGCCCCCACAACGGTGGAGGCCCTCGGGGCGCAGAGAGGCGGTCGCCGCGTCAGCGATGCGCTCTGCGCGTCACTTCGCGGAGATCTGGCGCAGCACGTACTGCAGGATCCCGCCGTTGCGGTAGTAGTCCGCCTCGCCTGGCGTGTCGATGCGCAGGACGGCGTCGAAGGACTTCGTGCCGCCGTCCTCTGCCTTCGCGGTCACCTTGACCGTCTGCGGCGTCGAGCCTTCGTTGAGCTCCGTGATGCCCTCGACGGAGAACACCTCGTTGCCTGTGAGGCCCAGCGACGCGGCGGACTCGCCGGCCGGGAACTGGAGCGGAAGGACGCCCATGCCGATGAGGTTCGAGCGGTGGATGCGCTCGTAGCTCTCGGCGATGACGGCCTTGACTCCCAGGAGGGCGGTGCCCTTCGCGGCCCAGTCGCGCGAGGAGCCCGAGCCGTACTCCTTGCCCGCGAGGACGACGAGGGGGGTTCCTGCCTTCTGGTAGTTCATCGCCGCATCGTAGACGTATGCCTGCGGGGCGCCGTCCTGCGTGAAGTCCTTCGTGAATCCGCCCTCGACCCCGTCGAGCAGCTGGTTCTTGATGCGGATGTTCGCGAAGGTGCCGCGGATCATGACCTCGTGGTTGCCGCGGCGCGAGCCGTAGGAGTTGAAGTCCTTGCGCTCCACGCCGTGCGAGAGGAGGTACTGGCCCGCCGGGGTGTCCGACTTGAAGGAGCCGGCCGGCGAGATGTGGTCCGTCGTCACGGAGTCGCCGAGCTTGAGGAGCACCCGAGCCCCATCGATGTCCGCGACCGGGTCCGGCTGCGCCTTCATGCCTTCGAAGTACGGAGGCTTCCGAACGTACGTGGAGTTCTCGTCCCACTCGAACGTCGAGCCGGTCGGCGTCGGCAGCGAACGCCACCGCTCGTCGCCGTCGAAGATCGTCGCATAGGACTTCGTGAACATGTCCTGGTCGATCGAGGCGTCCATGATCTGCTGGACCTCGGTCGGGTTCGGCCAGATGTCCTTCAGGAAGACGTCATTGCCGTCTTGGTCCTGGCCGAGGGGCTCCGAGTCGAAGTCGAAGTCCATCGTCCCAGCGAGGGCATAGGCGATGACGAGCGGCGGCGACGCGAGGTAGTTCATCTTCACGTCGGGGTTGATGCGGCCCTCGAAGTTGCGGTTGCCCGAGAGGACTGCCGTGACGGAGAGGTCGTTCTCCTGGATGGCTGCGGAGATCTCCTCCTCCAGCGGACCGGAGTTGCCGATGCAGGTGGTGCAGCCGTAGCCGACAGTGTAGAAACCCAGCTTCTCGAGGTACGGAACCAGGCCCGACTTCTCGTAGTAGTCGGTGACGACCTTCGAGCCCGGAGCGACCGAGGTCTTGACCCAGGGCTTCGAGGTGAGGCCCTTCTCGACGGCGTTGCGCGCCAGCACGGCCGCCGCGAGCATCACCGAGGGGTTCGAGGTGTTGGTGCACGAGGTGATCGACGCAATGCTCACGGCCCCGTGGTCGAGCTCGAACCTGCGGCCGTCGCTCATGGCGACTTCCACCCGGCGGCTCGGGCGGCCGTCGTGCGACGGGCCGTGCCGGTGGGGAGCCTCCTCGGTGATGTGGCTCGCCGAAGTGGTGTACGAGGGCGCATCAGACGCGGGGAAGCTCTCCGAGATCGCCTCGTCGAGGCTCCCGTCGGCGGGCTCTTCCTTCACATAGTTGCGCAGGTCCTCCCGGAACTGGTCCTTTGCCTCAGTCAGGATGATGCGGTCCTGCGGCCGCTTGGGGCCGGAGATCGACGGCACCACGGTCGAGAGGTCGAGCTCGAGGTACTCGGAGAATCGCGGCTCGCGGGAAGCATCGTGCCAGAGGCCCTGCTCCTTCGCGTACGCCTCGACGAGCGCGACGTTATCTTCGGGACGCCCGGTGAGCCGCAGGTAGTCGAGCGTCACCTGATCGATCGGGAAGATCGCCGCGGTCGAGCCGAACTCGGGGCTCATGTTTCCGATGGTTGCGCGGTTGGCGAGCGGAACCTCGGCCACGCCCTCGCCGTAGAACTCGACGAACTTGCCGACGACTCCGTGCTTGCGGAGCATCTCGGTGATCGTGAGGACGACGTCGGTCGCGGTCGCGCCCGCGGGGATGGAGCCAGAGAGCCTGAAGCCGACGACGCGCGGGATGAGCATGGAGACGGGCTGGCCGAGCATGGCCGCCTCGGCCTCGATGCCGCCGACGCCCCAGCCGAGGACGCCGAGGCCGTTGACCATCGTGGTGTGCGAGTCCGTGCCGACGAGCGTGTCAGGGTACGCGCGAAGGACCTTGCCCTCGGGCGTCTCCACCTCGCGCGTCATGATCGTGCGGGCAAGGTATTCGATGTTGACCTGGTGCACGATGCCCATGCCCGGCGGGACGACCTTGAAGTCCTCGAACGCCGTCTGGCCCCAGCGGAGGAACTGGTACCGCTCGCCGTTGCGCTGGTACTCGATCTCCATGTTCCGCTCGATCGCGCCCGAGTTGCCGAAGACGTCGATCTGCACGGAGTGGTCGATCACGAGCTCGGCCGGGGCGAGCGGGTTGACGCGCTCCGGATCCCCACCCAGGTCCTTGATCGCCTCGCGCATCGTGGCAAGGTCGACGACGCAGGGCACACCCGTGAAGTCCTGCATGATGACACGCGCCGGGGTGAACTGGATCTCCGTGTTGGGCTGGGCATTCTGATCCCAACCCGCCAAGGCGCGAACGTGGTCGGCCGTGATGTTGGCACCGTCCTCGGTGCGGAGAAGGTTCTCGAGCAGAACCTTGAGGCTGAACGGCAGGGACTCAGAGCCCTCAACGGCGCTCAGCCGGAAAATTTCGTAATCGGTGCCACCGACGTTCAGTACGCCCTTGGATCCGAAGCTGTCCACAGTGCTCAATGCACCACTCCTCTCGCAACACTGCCATCTTTGCCGCGCGCAGGGACCGTTGCTAGTTAGGCAAGCCTAAGCTAGCTTGCGTCCGACGCGGACGGGCTTTCGGCGCCAAGGCCATCCTAGTTCCGGGGCCTTCGCCAAGCGATGGGCCGGACGCAACGCTACGAGCCGGGCTTCAACAACGCCACGGCCCGCACTCTCCCCCGCCCTGATCCAAGCGGCTACGAGCCGGGCTTCAACAACGCCACGGCCCGCACTCTCCCCCGCCCTGATCCAAGCGGCTACGAGCCGGGCTTCAACAACGCCACGGTCTCTATGTGGTGCGTCTGCGGATACAAATCCAACCCCCGCAGCCACTCGAGGCTCCACCCCGCCTCGAGGAACCAGCCGAGGTCGCGCGCGAACGAGGCGGGGTCGCATGAGACGTAGGCGACGGCCCGGGGGGCCGCCGCGACGAGTTGCCGCACCACTTCCCGGCCCGCTCCAGCACGCGGCGGGTCAAGGACGACGGCGGCGAAGCGTTCCCCGGCGCGCTGCCGCAGCACGCGCTCGACCCGGCCTTGGACGACGTCGACCTGCGGCAACCGCTTGAACGTGCGCCGCGCGTCCCGGCTCGTCCCCGGCGACCCCTCGACGGAGAGCACCGATCCGGACGGCCCGACACGAGCCGCGAGAGGCGCCGTGAACAGGCCTGCGCCAGCGTAGAGATCGGCGACGGCCGCGCCCTCGGCAACCTCGCTTCCCACGGCATCGAGCACCGCGGCCATGAGCGCCTCGGGAGCCCTACGGTGGATCTGCCAGAAGCCTTCTCCCGTGACGGTGTAGTGGTAGCCCCCTGCCTGCTCAGAGACAGAGCCCCGGCCGCGCAGCGTGAGCGGGGCCCCGCCTCCGGGGGCGACGACGCTCACAGATGCGTCGGTGGCCACGACCTCGGCAAGGGCACTGAGCCGTGCGGACCCGAGCTCCTCGGCCAGCGTGAAGACGACGAGCGGAGTCGCCCCCGACGCTGGGGCCGCGACCTCGACTCGCTCGACCCCCGAAAGGTCCGCATCCCACAGGCCAAGACGCTCGATCTCCTCGACCGCAAGCGGCATGTCCCGGATGGGGATGACCGTCTCCGAGCGGTGGGCGTGCATCGCGAGCCGCCCGTCGTCGTCGACGGCAAAGCTGCACCGCGTGCGCCAATGAAGCCCCGCG
This sequence comes from Sinomonas sp., assembly GCF_036848755.1. Lineage (NCBI taxonomy): Bacteria > Bacillati > Actinomycetota > Actinomycetes > Micrococcales > Micrococcaceae > Sinomonas > Sinomonas sp. Next base: position 28,360 of record NZ_DAIUJO010000011.1, read on the forward strand.
GCCTCAGCCGCGCCGCCCAAGGAAACCTCCTCGACCTCCACGTCGAGCGTGACGTGGGCTAGACGGGAGAGCTGCTCGCGGATGACCGCCGCCTTGAGCCGACGCTGCTCGGCGAGTTCGATGTGACCGAATTCCGCGCCTCCCACGGGGACGCTGCCTGCTGCATACGCCGTGAGGGAATCAGCCGGGGCCCACACATGCGGTCGCCGGTCGGGCGAGCCTTCGAGCACCTCGACGACGTCGCCGCGCCAGAACCTGCGCTCGGCCTCCGTGTCGGTGAGCCGGACACGCACGAGCTCGCCGGGGAGCCCGTGCCGCACGAAGACAACACGTCCCTCGTGGCGCGCGACCGTGTGACCCCCATGCGCAATGGGGCCGAGCCGGAGTTCGAGATCGTTCACAGTTCCTGCAGCCTCCGCGCTGTCTCCGAGGACTTGAGCTGCCACGGGACGCTCGCGACCATCACGCCGGGTTCGAAGTGGAGCCGCGCCTTGATCCGCAGCGCTGTCTGGTTGTGCACGAGCTGCTCCCACCACTTCCCCACGACATATTCGGGGATGTACACGACGATCAGGTCCCGCGGCGACTCGCGCCGCATGCTGTCGATGTACTCGAGCAGCGGCGTCACCGTTTCGCGGTAGGGGCTCGCGAGCACGGTAAGCGGCACCGGTATGTCGAGCTTCTCCCAGTCCGCCACCGTCTGCGCCGTCTCCTCAGGGCTGATGTCCACCGTCACGGCGTCGAGCCGTGAGGGACGGGAGGCACGGGCGTAGGCCAGGGCGCGCAGCACGGGCTTGCGGACGTGTGAGACGAGCAGGACGGCGTGGACCCGGCTGGGCAGCGCGCGGGCCGACGCATCGTCCCCGACGGCCAGTTCTCGGGCCACCCTGTCGTAGTGGGCGCGGATGCTCCACATGATCAGGAACAGGACGATCATCGCCAGGATTGCGATCCAGGCGCCGTGCTCGAACTTCGTGATGAGCACGATCACGAGAACCGTGGCCGTCATCCCGAAGCCGATCGAGTTGACGACGCGCGAGCGCCGCATGCGCTGCCGGACTGCGCGCTCCTTCACGCGCTGGAGCTCCCGGGTCCAGTGACGGATCATTCCGAACTGGCTCGACGTGAAGGAGACGAAGACGCCCACGATGTACAGCTGGATGAGCCGTGTGACGTCCGCGTTGAACGCGACGACGAGGACGAGCGCTCCGGCCGCGAGCAGGATGACGCCGTTGCTGAACGCGAGCCGATCGCCCCGTGTGCGGAGCTGACGCGGGAGATAACCGTCCTGGGCGAGGATCGACGCGAGGATCGGGAAGCCGTTGAAAGCCGTGTTGGAAGCGAACACGAGGATGACGCCGGTCGCCGCGACCACGATGTAGAACGCGAGGCTCCCGTCGCCGAACACCGCCTGGGCGATCTGTCCGATCGCCGGCGTCTGCACGTAGTCGGACGGGAGGGGCTGGCCGTTGAGGGTGAGCTCGCTCGTCGGGTCCTGCGCGAGGTGGACTTGCGTCGCGTTCGCGAGGAAGAGGATTCCGGCCAGCATGGCCGCGGCGACCACGCCGAGGAGCAGAAGCGTGCGGGCAGCGTTCGCGCTCTTGGGGGGTCTGAAGTTGGGCACCCCATTGCTGATCGCCTCGACACCCGTGAGGGCCGCGGCGCCGGACGAGAACGCCCGGAGCAGGAGGAAGCCGCCCGCGAGCCCGACGAGGCCTTGGCTGAACTCGGCGGACGGCACGATCTGGAAGCCCGCGCTCGCGGAGGGCCGCAGGGTGCCTGTGAGGAACTGGAAGAGGCCGACCAGCGTCATGCCCAGGATCGAGAGCATGAAGATGTACGTCGGCGCGGCGAAGACGGTCCCGGCCTCCTTGACGCCCCGCAGGTTGACCAGTGCGAGGACGAGGACACCGACGACGGCGACGAGGGCCTGCTGCCCTTGAAGGGCCGGCACAGCCGTGGTCAGGTAGTTCGCGGCCGAAGACATCGAAACCGCGACGGTCAGCACGTAGTCCACGAGGAGAGCGGACGCGACTGTGAGCCCCGCGAAGCGGCCGAGGTTCGTTGTCGCAATCTCATAGTCGCCTCCCCCGGAAGGGTAGGCGTGCACGTTCTGGCGGTAGGACCCGACGACGGTGAGCAGCACGAGCATGACGGCGATCCCCACCCACGGCGAGAGGGCGACCGCACCGACGCCCGCGAGGGCCAGAGTGAGGAGGATCTCGTCCGGGGCGTAGGCAACGGACGAGAGGGCGTCCGAGGCGAAGATCGGAAGGGCGATCCGTTTGGGCAGGAGCGTGTGGCTCATCCTGTCGTTGCGGAACGGTCGCCCGACCAGCACCCGCTTGACCGCGTTGAGTATCTGCAGCACGAAGACACGGTATGCGCTGCGAGCGGCAAGTCATAGTCCGTAGCGCCGCACCAGCAGGCGTATTCGATACATTGGGAGTCAGGCTTCCCGTCGGCGGAGGCGGCGTCGGCTTTCTTCCGGCCAGAGCGAGCAAGGAGCGCGGGTGGCGCATTACGTGATCATGGGGTGCGGGCGTGTGGGCGTCACCCTCGCGCACACGCTCGAGGATTCGGGCCATTCGGTGGCCATCATCGACCAGGACGACCGTGCGTTCCGCCGGCTTCGGCGCACGTTCGGCGGCCGCAAGGTCACCGGCATCGGCTTCGACCGGGACACCATGCGCCAGGCCGGAATCGAAGACGCCTACGCCTTCGCGGCCGTCTCAAGCGGGGACAACTCCAACATCCTCGCGACACGCGTCGCCCGTGAGACCTTCCACGTCCCGCACGTGGTCGCCCGGATCTACGATCCCGGCCGCGCCGAGATCTACCAGCGGCTCGGTATCCCCACCGTGGCCGCGGTGCGGTGGAGCGCTGACCAGGTGCTGCGCCGCATCCTGCCGGAAGCCGGCATCGCGGGCGACTTCCGCGACGCTTCGGGCAGGCTCGTCCTCACGGAGGTCGACCTCGATCCCGCGTGGCTCGGACAGCCGCTCTCCGCGATCGAGCGGGTGGCCCCCGTGCGCGTCGCCTATGTGACGCGTTTCGGCGAGGGTCTGCTGCCCAACGCGAGCACGAGCTATCAGGAGGGGGACACGGTCCACGTCATGATGAGCCTCGACGACACGGGCGAGGTCTCCCGCATTCTCGCCGCACCGCCCGCCAAGGAGGGACTGTGAAGGTCATCATCGCCGGCGCGGGAAGCGTCGGCTCGTCCATCGCCCGGGAACTGCTCGCCCACCGGCATGACGTGCTGCTCATCGACCCGAAGCCCGAGGTCATCGGCCGCAGCGGCCTCCGCGGGGCGAAGTGGCTCGTGGGCGACGCATGCGAGATCTCGACGCTCAAGGAGGCGCGCGTCGACGAGGCCGACGTCGTCGTCGCCGCGACGGGAGACGACAAGGTCAATCTCGTCGTCTCGCTGCTGGCGAAGACGGAATTCGGGGTTGGCCGGACAGTGGGCCGCGTCAACAACCCGAAGAACGACTGGATGTTCGACGGCTCCTGGGGCGTCGACGTCGCCGTCAACACCCCGCGCCTGATGACCGCGCTCGTGGAAGAGGCGGTCGAGATCGGCGATGTCGTGCGGCTCCTGACGCTCCAGACCGGGGTGGCCTCGCTCGTCGAATTCACCGTGCCCGCAAACTCGGACCTCATCGGGCGTACCGTCGGCCAGGTCGAATGGCCCGCTGATGCGACGCTCGTCGCGATCCTCCGCGACCAGTCACCTATCACACCGAGCGTCGACGACGTCATCGACCACCGGGACGAGCTGTTCTTCGTCACGACCATCGCCGCCGAGGACGAACTCCGCGGGCTGCTCTCGCCCGCGAACGGGCCCGAGAATGAGGAGCTTCCCACCGAGGAAGGCGAAGACGACCTCTTCGACGGCTGACGCGCTCGTCGGGGCGCGCTAGTCGCCGGCGCGGGCCGCGGAACCAGACGCCGCGGGCCGCGTGAGAAGCCACGCGAGCCAAATGCCCAGGGCGTAGAGCGGAACACCAAGGATGAGGCGCATCGCTCCGAGGGCCACGAGGCCTGGGTCGCCCAGAAGGTACAGCGGCACTTCGACGACGAGCCGGAGTCCCAGGACCGCGACCATGATCCAGGTCCCGAGCCGGTACTGGCGGGACCGCTGCTCGTCACCGCGCCAGTGGACGCCCTCGTTGCGCAGGAAGCCGAAGACCACTCCCATGAGCGGCCACTTCACGAAGACGGAGACGGCGAGCGCCACGATGTAGGCCGCGTTGGTCACGAACCCCGAGACGTAGAAGTTCTCGGCCTTGCCGGTGAAGAGGGCCAAGGCCGCGGAGACCGCGATGCCGACGATGCCTGCGAACGCCTGAGCCAGCGACGTGCGCGTCAGCAGACGCACGACGACGAAGACGGCCGCGACGGCGAGCGAGAGGACGGCCGAGAGGACCAGGTCCCGCACGGCAGTGAAGACCACGAGGAACACGAGGCCAGGCAGGATGCTCTCGAGCACGCCCCGCACTCCGCCCGCGCTGCGGAGGACGTCAATCCGCCCGTCGGCGTGGCGGTGGAGCCCGGCCTTGGCAGCGTACGCTGCCGCCAACTCGGCGGCGCTGGGTTCCTTCGACTGCTGCCCTTCGGACTCCATCTCATTCCTCCTTCGCGAGGATCTCGTAGCGGGGGTTGTAGATGGTGGGCTCTCCCTGAACGGTGGAGAGCATCCCGGAGAAGCGGACCGGCGTCCCGGCGTCGATGCCTCGGATGCGGCGGCGACCGAGCCACAGAAGGCGAATCGCCGGCCCCCTTCCGGGTCGTTCCGCCTCCGCGTCCTCGATCATCGCGGTGAAGCGCGGCGCCTCCGACGGCGCCACGAAGGTCACGGAACGAATGACGCCCTCCCCCGCGACCACGCCGCGCTCGGGAAGACGGGAGAAATCGACCTCGGCCGGAACGGAGCGCTCAGCCAAGATGCGTGATCTCCGGGCCGCGCTCAGGCGCCGCGAGCCCGGGAGCGCCGGCCTGCTCCTGCTGGGGCTGGTCGACGGGAAGACGCAGAGGGAGGAGTTCGCTGGGCGGGAGCGGCGCCTCGCCGCGATCGACGACGACCGACCGGAAGAGCTCTTCGAGCTCCTCAGCCGCTGCACGGTCCATGACCGCATTCCCGGACATGACTCCGCGCAGGAACCAGCGGGGTCCGTCGACCCCCATGAAGTGCGCCACCCTGTAGCCTCGGCGCCCGTCGGCCGTGGAGGTGGGGAGCTTGGCGATGAGCTCGGGCCCGAAGCTTCCCTCGATCTCCTCCACCGTGCCGCCCTGGCTTGCCACCGACTGAGCGATCTGAGCCCGGATTTCGCCCCAGAGCCCCGCCGACCGCGGAGCCGCGAAGGCCTGGAGCTGCAGGCTCGAGCCGTTGAGGTCAAGGGTCACGGCGACGACGCGGCGGGTTGCCTCCTCGACTTCGAGGCGGATCTGGAGTCCCTCGACGGGACGGATGAGAATCGCCCCGAGGTCGACATAACCGACAGCCGTGTCCTTCTCGCTCGCGTCGAAGGGACCCTTGGCAGGGCGCCCGAAGCCGCTCTTGTCGGGCTCGGCCTCCCGTTGGGGCGTGCCAAGCACCGAGGGGTCCTCGGCGGTCAACTTGGCGTTCTTGCCACGTCCGAACAGCACGTCAACAACTCCTTCAGTAAGCCGTCCGCGAGGCCGCCCTCGCGCGCCTCCCGTCCGTGCAGGCGCTATCGCGCCGAGAATCCCCCGGTGGAGCCGAAGCCGCCGGTCCCCCGCGCCGACTCCGAAAGCGAGGCGACGGGAACGAAGCGCGCGTACTCGACGCGCTGGATCACCATCTGGGCAATTCTATCGCCGCGCTGGAGGCGCAGGGTCTCACGCACGTCCGTGTTCAGGAGCGTCACGGCGATCTCCCCCCGGTAGCCGGCGTCAACAGTGCCCGGGGCATTCACGACTGTGAGGCCATGGCGGGTCGCGAGGCCGGATCGCGGATGGATGAGCGCGACGTAGCCGAACGGGAGCGCGATGCTGACACCCGTCGGGACCAGAAGCCGCTCCCCAGGGGCCAGAGTGAAGTCGATCCGGGAGCAGAGGTCGGCGCCGGCGTCTCCGGGATGGGCGTAGGAGGGTGTTGGGAGCCCGTCGTCGAGCATGAGCACCTCGATCTCGAGGGTGGGCTCCCATGCCGGGGTCGTGCGGTCGGTGTCGTCAGTCGTCTCGGCTGCGGTCACCACTCCACTGTATCGGTTGGCTTTGGTGCTCCGTGCACGAGGTGAAAAGCTTGACCCATGCCTGAATCGCCCTCCTCCTCTCCCCTGCCGCGCGAATCCGCCGCGACGATCTACAGCGAAAAGCTCTGGCCCTCGTGGTGGGTCTGGATCGTCGTCGTGGGCATCGCCGGGGCGTGCATCCTTGTGCTGGCCCCGATCAGCATTGCCGCAGGGTACACGGGAGCTGTCCTCGTGTTCCTGGTCCTGTGCGGGATCCTCATCGCAACGACGCCCGCCGTCGTCGTCACGCCCCGCGAGCTCCGCGCGGGCCGCGCCGTCCTCCCCCGCGAATTCGTCGCTTCCGCCGAGGCCTTCACGGGGGACGAGGCCACGGCCGAGCGCGGCACCCGCCTCGACGGTCGCGCCTACCTCTGCATGCGCGGATGGATCTCAGCCGTCGTCCGAGTGGAGCTGGACGATCCCGAGGACCCGACGCCTTACTGGCTCGTCTCGACTCGGCGGCCGGCAAAGCTCGTCGAAGCCCTGGGGGCGCAGGGCTGAGGTCTTCGCGCAGGCGCGCACGAACGGGGAAGGGG
>NZ_DAIUJO010000011.1:35165-48936 GCF_036848755.1 Sinomonas sp.
ATCGCTCGGCCCCTTCCCCGTCAATCCTGCATCTGGCTCGGGCCTCGGCCCGACTCAGTCCGCGGCCGGGCTCAGCCCTCGCACTCCTTGCAGTAGTACAGCCCGTTCTTCTCACGGGCGATCTGCGACCGGTGGCGCACCAAGAAGCAGGACGCGCACGTGAATTCGTCCGCCTGGGCAGGCAGGACGCGCACGAGCAGCTCCTCGCCGGAGAGGTCCGCGCCAGGCAGCTCGTAGCTGTCTGCGGCCTCGGCCTCATCCTCGTCCACCGAGGCGGACTGCTTGTCCGTGCGCCGCGTCTTCAGCTCTTCGATGGAATCCTCGTTGAGCTCTTCCTCGTTCTTGCGCGGCGCATCGTAGTCGGTCGCCATAGTTATTCGTTCACGCTCCGGTTACTCGCATCAGTCACGTGGCCACTCCACGTGGTCCACTCTCTAACGCACTCGGCGCCCATTTTGTGCCCAGTGACGGGGAGATTGTTCCCGATCGGCGCCGGTTTCGCCACTCGGGCCGAGATTGTGGCCGCAGAAGTCGCGGCACACCGAGCGATGAGGCTGAAAACCGCGCGAGACAATGGCAGAGTTTCCGTCAAGACTAGGCAACGCTGGAGGCTTCAATGCGGGAGCAACCGCAGGACATTCTGCAGGAACTTCGCCTCGTCGGCGTTCACGACGACGGTCAGCACCTGTTGCTGAGCGCTGCCTCGGGCGAGCTCTTCCGCCTCCGCGTCGACGAAGCGCTGCGCCGCGCCGTTGCACGGCCAGCCCCCCAGCGTCCTGCCCCTTCCGGCGACACCAACCTCTCGCCCCGCCAGATTCAGGCTGAAATCCGTGCCGGCGCCACCGCCGAGAGCATCTCGGAGTCCTCCGGCATCCCGATCGACCGAATCCGCCGCTACGAGAGCCCGGTTCTCGCGGAGCGCGAACACATCGCGATACTCGCCCAGGCCACGGAGGTGGGGCCCCCGCCTCCCGCCCACTCCGCGTTTGCCGCCGAATTCGGCAACGGCCCGGCCCGGCTCGGCGACGTCGTTTCGCATCGCCTGGGCGTGTACGGCGTCAATCCGTCTGCTGTCGAGTGGGACTCCTGGCGGCGCCGCGACGGACTGTGGACCGTCGTCGCCCGGTTCGCGCTGCCCGAAGGGGCGCCAGCCGCCATCGGCGAGGAACCACCCGCAACCTGGACGTTCAATCCCGTGCGCCGCACGGTGGCCAACGCGAACCGCTGGGCGCAGCAGCTGAGCGAGCTGGAGCCGCTCGACGGGCCCGCGTCGCCGCGCCGGCTCTCCGTCGTCGACCGCCCGTTCGACGTCGACGCCCCCGAGTCCCCCCGCCCCGAAACACCGCTTCCCGAGCCGCGCGATGCTGAGGCGGATCTCCTCGACATGCTCCGAGCCCGCCGCGGCCAGCGGCTGGGGCTCGACGAGGACGCCGAGGACGCCCTCGCGCTCCTGCTCACCCAAGGCATTCCGGCGGCCCATCCGCGGCCCGGGGAGGCCAACGAGCGGAGCCAGTCGGAGCGCCCAGCGGCCGACCGGGCTGGCGACCGCGGCCAGCGGGAGCGGAGGGGTCGCGGTGAGGAGCGCGACAATGAGCAGCGATCCCGCCGACTTGAGCCCGTCCGCGACACGGTGGCCCCGATTTTCCCCCGCGCGCCCCGCGACGAGGACCCTGCCCGCGCTCAGGAGGATCCGCACCTGCGGCTCGCGCCGGGGCTGAGCGCCTCGACGCATGAGGTCACGATCGTCCCGGCCCAGCGACCGGATGAGTCGGCGTCGGCCGCATCACCAACGGCAACCGATTCGCCGGCCGCGACGGAGGCTGCGGAGGGCCGAGAGGCAGAGAAGGACGACGACGAGGCGCACCACGGCGGAGCCTCGGCGGCGCCCGAATCCGAGGCACCCGAGGCGCCCTCCGGTGAGTCGGAAACCATCCCGGAGCCAGCTCGGCGTGCCTCGCGCTCGAAGCGGTCTTCCATCCCCAGCTGGGACGAGATCGTGTTCGGGACGAAGAGCGAATAGCTCAGGCTTCTGCGGCCAGGGCCGGTCTGGCAAGGCCGTCGAGATGCCGGTCCGCGAGGCTGGTCAGGACAGGAAGCGCGGCGGCAAGCGCGGCGCGCTCCTCGTGTGAGAGCAGCGCAACATCACCCGCGAGTTGGCTCGTGCCCTCGCGGCGAACATCGTTGATCGTGGCCGTCCCCTCGTCCGTCAGGGCCAAGACGAAGGCCCTCCTGTCGGCTGCATCCGGCGTCCTCCGAACCCATCCCCCGGCTTCGAGCACCTCGGTGAGCCGCGACATGCTCGCAGGGCTGATGCCGAGGTTCGCTGCCAGGTCGCCTGGCCGCTGAGGTCCTCCGCGGTCGAGTGCCGCGAGGGCCGCGAGCCGGGAGGGGGTCAGGTCTCTTTTGCCTGCCTCCCGCCGGAGGTAGAACGCGAGGCGGTTCACGGCCTTCCGCAGCTCTGCGGCAAGGGCGGCGGTCTCGGCATCGTCGCGTGCGAGATCCCGGGTCATCGCCGCCTCCCGGATTCTGGGGCGGTCTCCGCAGCGCCGCCCGGGGCGGTCGGGGAATCGGCCTCGACCGCCCCCGCCGTATCGCGACTGTGCGCCCGCGTTCCCGGGTCCACGTACCTCTCGCCCCGCAGGGCAGAAGCAATTGCCGCGATGAGGCACGCGGCGACAGCGAACGCGAACGCGACCTGAAGGCCTGAGGCGAACGGCCCCGAGATGAGCGACGGGAAGAAGGCTCGGCCCGTCAGGTAGTGGACGTTCGCCGCCGGGAGCGAACCGAGCACCTGCGGCCCGAGCAGCGTCTGCACGGGGTTGTAGCCAAGGAGCGACGCGAACAGGACGCCGACGGGCGGAAGCGCCGCAATACGGTCGGCGGCAGCTGCCGGGACGCCCTGCGCGGTCAGCCCGGCAGTCAAGGTGTGGGGAAGTGATCCTGCGAGGCCGGCGATCATGAGCGAGAAGAAGATGCCGATCGAGAGCACCATGGACGAGTTCTGGAAGGTCGTGCTCATCCCGGCGCCGACACCCCTCTGTCCGGGAGGCAGGCTGTTCATGATCCCCGCGCGGTTGGGGGCGGCGAAGAGGCCCATGCCGATGCCGTTCGCGAGGAGCGCCAAGGCGAAGACCCAGTAGTCGAAGTCGACCGGAAGGACGAGCAGCCAGAGGAAGCTGGCCGCCGCGACGACCATCCCGCCCGTCGCGAGGAACCGTGCGCCGAAGCGATCCGAAAGCCAGCCCGACGTCGGCCCGGCTACGAGGAAGCCGATAGTCAGGGGAAGCATGTAGATGCCCGCCCAGAGCGGCGTCGATTCGAAGCTGTAGCCGTGACGCGGGAGCCAGATTCCCTGCAGCCAGATGATGAGGATGAACATGAGGCCCCCGCGGCCGAGTCCCGAGAGCAGGCTGGCCAGGTTCCCGGCCGAGAACGCGCGGATTCGGAAGAGGTCCAGCCGGAACATCGGATCTGGCGTGCGGAGTTCGATGACGCAGAACACGATGAGGACAGCGATGCCGCCGAAGATGGCGACAAGGACCCACGGATTGGTCCAGCCCATGGGGCTGCCCGCGTAGGGCTGGATGCCGTAGGTGATCCCGACCAGCACCGCGATGAGGCCGATGGCGAACGTGAGATTGCCCCACCAATCCATGTGGGAGCGTGGCCGCGTGCCCGACTCGTGGAGCCGGAGCGAGGCCCAGACGGTGCCGAACAGGCCCACCGGGACTGAGACGAGGAACACGAGGTGCCACTCGAGCGGGCCCAGCAGCCCGCCGAGGATCAGGCCGAGGAACGAGCCGGCGATCCCGGCGACCTGGTTGAGGCCCAGCCCGAGCCCGCGCTGGTTGATGGGGAATGCGTCGGTGATGATCGCGCTCGAATTCGCCATGAGGAGCGCTCCTCCGACCCCCTGGAGGATGCGCATCGCAATGAGCCACACTGCGCCGGCCGCGCCGTGGAGCCACGTGATCGAGAGCAGGACCGAGAAGAGGGTGAAGATCGCAAAGCCTGCGTTGTACATCCGCACGCGCCCGTACATGTCGCCCAGGCGCCCGAAGCTCACGACGAGCACGGCCGTCACGACGAGGTAGCCCATGATGAGCCAGAGCAACAGGCTGGTGTTGTTCGGTTCCAGCGGATTGATGCCGATGCCACGGAAGATGTCGGGCAGGGCGATCAGCAGGATCGAAGAGTTGATGGTCGCCATGAGGACGCCCAGCGTGGTGTTGGACAGGACGATCCACTTGTAATGGGGACTCGCGAGGTCGCGCTCTGCGTGCGCCGCCCTCCGTGCCCGGTATGCAGTCCAAGCGTTTGAGCTCATGGAGGCCTCCCAGTCGATGAGCAGGCAATCTCGGGAACGCGAGAGTTAGTTGACGTGTACTAACTAGATTACGCCGCGAGCGCCGGAACGGGGAGGGTTGCCGCGCTCCGTCAGGTGCGGCGACGCCGCTTGGACTGGGCCGGTCCCGAGGCTCGGAACGCGATGAGCGGGACGAGACGCTCGGCCTTTGTCAGCGAGCCGTGCTGTCCGACCATGGTGAAGGCCGCGGCCCGGACGCGGCGCCCGTCGTACAGGGCGAGCTCACTGTGCGGGGCAACGAGAAGATCCCCGATACGCTCCTGGACCTCGGGGCGGACGGTGCCGAAGAGCCCGTGGGCCAGCGCCTGAGCCTTGGTCATGATCCACGCCTGCTTGCCGAACCGTTCCTGCCACCGCTCGAGCACCCGCTGCAGCGCGGCGTCGTCCGTCGGATCCTCGAGGTGGAGGTGGACCATGCGGGGCTCCCCCGCCGTGAACCTGATGCCTTCGACGAGGTCGGGTTCCGCGCCGAAGTCGACCCGACGCCCTTCGGCAACGTCGACCATTCCGTGGTCTCCCGTGACGAGGACGAGCGTGTTGGCCGGGAGCTGCGCGTCCAGGCGCCGGATGCAGGCGTCGACCTCCTCGAGCGCCTCCTCCCACGCCGCCGATGCGCAGCCGGCGATGTGGCCGGCCTTGTCGAGTTCGTTGAGGTAGAAGTACAGGAGCATGCGCGGCGATGCGGCGAGTGTCGCGGCGGCCGCGGTCGTCCGCGCGTGCAGCGTTTCCGCGCCGATGAAGCGCCCCCCGCGCAGGGCCGCTCGGGTCATAGCCGATCCCTCGAACTGGGGAAGGCTCACCGTCGCAACGGGGATCGCGGGGTCAAGGCGTTCGAACACCGTGGGGAACGGCTGCCACCTGTCGGGGTCGACGCCGGGATCCCAGCCGTTGAGCTGGTTGACCACGCGGCCAAGATGGGGGGCGAGGACGTCGTACCCGACCATCCCATGCTGGCCGGGCGGAAGCCCGGTCCCGAAGCTCGCCAGGGAAGCCGCCGTCGTGCTCGGGAACGCGGCGTCGAGCGTCGTGGGGATGTTCCCCTGGCCCGCCTGCAGCTTCCCCCGGAGGAAAGGTGTGTGGGCGGCGCGCTGGGTCAGGAGCGAGCGGCCGAGCCCGTCCACCATGACGACGCACACCCGGGGGGCGTCCGGCAGGCCAAGGGGGTTCTCAAAGCCCTCGGCGCCGAGGGCCGACGCACAGCTCGGAAGGAGGTCGGCAATACTGCGCCGACCGTAGGCAGGTGCCGCGGGAAGGGACTCGACGGCCGCCGGAAGGGGCGATCCCGTCACTCGCGGCCCCCGTGCCCGCGCGAGGGCCGCCCCCCGAGGCCAGCGAGCCGTGGGCGTGTGGCGGCGGGAAGGGGTGCTGAGGGACTCTGGACCACGCGCGTGGGGCTCGCGACGTTCGCGGCCCGCAGCAGCCGCGCGAAGTTCTTGGCGGTGTTCACGGCCTCGGGCCCGTCTGCCTCGGAGCTGATCCGCAGGACGATGTCCTCCTGCGCGATGCTGCCCGTGTAGCCGTGGTCGGCCTCGCAGTTCGGGTCCCCGCATGAGGCCGGGAGGAGGTCAAGCCGCTGCCCTCCCGACCAGGCGATCGAAAGGGTGACCTCGCGGACCGGGTCCCCCGGCCCGTAGGCGGCAGGCTCTGTGAAGACGTAGCTCAGGACGACGGTCCTGACCTGCGAGAGCGGGATCGACTCCGTCGAGACTTGTGCCGTTGTGCGCTGCGGGTCCGCCTCGAGCGGCGCCTCGTCGACGTGCGTGATGACCAGGAGCTCCTCGGTGAGCGCGAGGACCGTGATGTGACGCCGGACCTCGGCGCGCTCGAAGTGCGTCTCCAGGTGAACGAGGTGCGCGAGCGGCGATGCGCCGTCGAGGGCATCGTGGACGACGTCGGCGACCAGGCGGGGGTAGAAGCCCGTGCGCTCGAGGTCTGTGCTCAAGGCGCGCGCGGCCGGCTCACGGCCAGGCACATGGGAGGACGGCGTGTGGCTCATAGAGCCCATTCTCCCAGACGGGTCCATGGACCCTAGAAATGCGTCACCGTCATTGATCCGACATCATTGATCCGACATCGCCCGGCGCGCGCTGTCGGAGCGGTGTGCCGCGTTGCCGAGCCAGACGTCCGCGTGCAGGACCGTGAGCCCGTGCTCACTCACCACGACGGGCTTGAGCTCGAGCACAGAGACCTCGGGATGCCGATCCTTGAGCAGCGAGACCCGCCCGACAAGGCTCTCGAGGGCCGCGACATCGAGGGCCGGAAGTCCCTCATACCCGAAGAGCTTCTCCGACGCCCGGGGCGCACGGACGAGGTCGCTGACGTCCAGCGTCGTGAGCGGTGGGACCCGGTGGGCCCAATCGTCGAGCAGGGCGACCGCGTCCCCCGCAAGGCCGAACGAGATGACCGGTCCGAGCAGCGGGTCCTCGATCGCGCGCACCACGCACGCCTGCCCGAGTGGAGCCATGCTCTGGACTTCGAGCCGCGGCGCCCCGTTTGGCCCTGCGGCGAGCTCGCCATAGCCCGAGAGGGACTGCTCCATGAAGCCGAACGCCGAGCGGAGCGACGGCTCGTCGGGGATGTCCAAGCGGACTGTGCCGAGGTCGAGCCGGTGCCGGAGGCTCGAGGAGGTCGACTTGAGGGCGACCGGCCAGCCGAGGGCCTCCGCCGCGACGACGGCGTCGTCGACCGTCGCGACGGTCCGTGACGGAAGCACTCCGATCCCGTAGCACGAGAGGAGGTCGGCTGCCTGACGCGGGCCGAGCCGAACGAGGTTGGGGCCAGCGACCCCCGTGAGGGCCGCGTCGATGAGGTTCTCGGCGCCGTCGTCGTCAAAGGCAGCGTCGAAGGGTTCGCTGGCCTCCCGCGACAGCCACTCGCTGTAGCGGACGACGGCGGCGAGGGCCGCAACCGCGTCGCCGGCGCTCGTGAAGGCAGGGACGGTCGGCGAGCCGAGGGCCTCGGGGCCCGGGTCCGGGATCATGCCTTCCGCCTGCTCGGGGTGTCCGAGGATGCCGGTGAACGCGGCCACGATCGCCGTCGACCGCGCCTCGGCACAACCGGCGAGGATCTCCGCGACGGCATTCGGCTTCACCCCGGCGGTGGGGACGAGCGCGACGACGATGGCGTCCGCAGTCCCGGTATCGATGAGATCCAGGATGCGGGCCCTGAGTGCCGGAAGCGCGACGGAACGCCCGGCGAGGTCGAGGTCGGTCACGGTATCGGTCACCGTGAGGCCATGCCCCTCGGCTCCGTCGGCCACCACTCGCCCGAGCGAGGCCGCGTTCGAAAGCACAGCCACCCGGGGGCCGCGCGGCAGTGGCCCCGACACGATCTGTGCGACGTCGACGAGCTCCTCGAGCGTCGAGACGCGGATGACGCCAGCCTGCCGCAGCATCGCGTCGAGCGCCTCGGGCGGTGCCTGCGACGTCCGCACCGCGTGCCCAGGCGGGAGCCGCAGCCCAAGGATCTCGCTCTTGGCGACGATGACGGGCTTGCTGCGGGCGAGCCGGCGCGCGATCCGCGAGAACTTCCGGGGGTTGCCGAAGGACTCGAGATAGAGGCCCACAGCGCTGGTGGCGACGTCGTCCTCCCAGTACTGCATGACGTCGTTCCCGGAGACGTCAGCACGGTTGCCGGCCGAGAAGAGCGACGAGAAGCCGAGCTTCCGGCGGTCCGCGGCCGCGTAGAGCGCGATGCCGATCGCCGCAGACTGGGTGAAGAGGCCGAGGCTGCCCTGCCGCGGCATCGCGGGCGCCAGCGAGGCGTTGAGACGGACGTCGGGGTCCGTGTTCGCGATGCCGAGCGAGCCCGGTCCCACGAGGCGCATCCCGTGGGACCGGGCATGCCGCACGAGCTCGCGCTGGAGGGCGAGGCCGCGTTCGCCGTCCTCGGCGAATCCCGACGAGGCGACGACGACGCCCCGCACGCCCGCCGCGGCGCACTCGGCGACGACCGCCGCGACGTCGTCGTACGGCACCGCGACGAGGGCGAGGTCCACCTTTCCGGGCACCTCGCCGATCCGGGCGTAGGTGAGCATGCCCCCCAGCTCGAGCGCCTCGGGATTGATCGCGCACACGCTCCCCGCGAAGCCTCCGTCGACAACGTGCGCGAGGAGCTGCTGGCCGACCGAGCCCCAGCGCCGGCTCGCGCCGATCACGGCGACGGAACGCGGCGCGAGCAGCCCTTGGACCGAGAGGGCCTCGGCGCGGTGCTCGCGCGACTCCATGACGGCGCGCGACCTCTCCGTCGGGTCGATCTCGAACTCCACGCTGACCACGCCGTCGTCGAAACGGCGGTCGAGGGCGTAGCCGGCTTCGGCGAAGACGGCAAGCATCTTGCGGTTCTCCGGGAGGACCTCGGCGGTGAACCTGCGGATTCCGCATTCCCTCGCCGCGGCGGCGAGGTGCTCGAGCAGGATCGAGCCGATCCCGCGCCCCTGATGCCGGTCGGAGATGTTGAACGCCACCTCGGCTTCGGTCGGGTCGCCGAGCCGGTCGTACCGGCCCACGCCGATGAGCTCGTCGCCGATCGTGATCACGAGCGCGACGCGATCGCGGTAGTCGACCTCGGTGAAGCGCTTGAGCTCCGCATCGCTGAGACGAGCCTTGTAGCTGAAGAAACGGAGGTAGATCGAGCTCTCCGACTGGCTCATATGGAATGCTTGGAGCGCTGCCGCGTCGCTCGGGCGAATCGGCCGGAGGTGGGCGGTGCCTCCGTCACGGAGTACGACATCGGCTTCCCAGTGCTGGGGATATGCGCTGACCGTGCCCTCATCCGCCATAGGCTTAGCCTAGTTCAGGCCCTGTTCTCCCATGCGTAAGGATTCAGCAAGCGTTGGCACGTCGATCCGCCCCGTCCGGGAAGTCCTCCAGTCTCCTCCCCCTCGGCGAGGCTCCAGCCGAGAACATCACGGACATCGACGTCGCATCCGAGATGGAGACGTCGTTCCTGGAGTACGCCTACTCGGTCATCTACTCGCGAGCGCTTCCGGACGCCCGCGACGGCCTCAAGCCCGTCCAGCGCCGCATCCTCTACATGATGAGCGACATGGGGCTGCGACCCGATCGGGGCCACGTGAAGAGCGCCCGAGTCGTCGGCGAGGTGATGGGCAAGCTGCACCCGCACGGAGACGCCGCCATCTACGACGCGATGGTCCGCATGGCGCAGGACTTCGCGCTTCGGCTCCCCCTCATCGACGGGCACGGGAACTTCGGCTCCCTCGACGACGGACCCGCGGCGCCCCGATACACCGAGGCGCGCATGGCGGCAGCGGCCCTCGCGCTGACAGACGATCTGGACGAAGACGTCGTCGACTTCGTGCCCAACTATGACAACCAGATCATGCAGCCCGAGGTCCTCCCGGCCGCGTTCCCCAACCTCCTTGTCAACGGTGCCTCCGGGATCGCCGTCGGCATGGCGACGAACATGGCGCCGCACAACCTCGCCGAGGTCGTCTCCGCGGCCCAGCTCGTCATCTCGAACCCCGAAGCGACGCTCGATGACGTCATGGAGCTCGTCCCCGGCCCCGACCTGCCCTCGGGCGGCAGGATCGTGGGCCTCGACGGGATCCGGGACGCGTACCGCACCGGCCGCGGCTCGTTCCGCACGCGCGCCACTGTCGCCGTCGAACAGCTCTCTGCCCGCCGCACGGGGTTGGTCGTGACCGAGCTTCCCTACATGGTGGGCCCCGAAAAGGTCATCGAGAAGATCAAGGACGCCGTCGGGTCGAAGAAGCTCCAGGGCATCAGCGACGTCATCGACCTCACGGACCGCAATCACGGTCTGCGCCTCGTCATCGAGCTCAAGAACGGCTTCAATCCCCATGCCGTCCTGGAGCAGCTCTACCGGTACACGCCGCTCGAGGACTCCTTCGGCATCAACAACGTCGCGCTCGTCGACGGTCAGCCGCAGACCCTGGGCCTCCTCGACCTGCTGCGGGTCTACGCGAACCACCGCATCTCGGTGGTCCGGCGCAGGACGGCGTTCCGGCTCGGCAAGCGCAAGGACAGGCTCCACCTCGTCGAGGGCCTCCTCGTCGCGATAGTGGACATCGACGAGGTCATCCAGATCATCAGGACCTCCGACGAGGCCGCGGCCGCACGTGAGCGCCTCATGGCCGTCTACGACCTCACCGAGATTCAGGCCAACTACATCCTCGAGCTCCGCCTTCGCCAGCTCACGAAGTACTCCCGGATCGAGCTCGAGAAGGAACAGGACGAGCTGCGTCGCGAGATCGAGGAGCTCGAAGCGATTCTCGGCTCCGACACGCTCCTCCGCGAGCTGGTATCGCGAGAGCTCGGCGAGGTCGCTGCCAAGTACGGCACTCCACGGCGCACCCTCCTGCTCGATGCGGAGGAACAGGCGCCCGCAGCGGCACGGGCACTCGCCGCCGCGGAAAGCGCGAAGGACGGTCCGAAGAAGGCCTCCGGGAAGGCGCCGGCCCTCGCCCTCGAGATCGCGGACGAGCCCTGCTGGGCGATCCTGACAGCGTCCGGAAACGTCGCCCGGACGGCGAACGCGGATCCACTGGTCGAGGGCGGCTCGCGCGTGCGGCACGACGTCTTCCGCTCCGTCGTGCGGACGACGGCGCGCGGCGAGCTGGGAGCCGTGACGTCGACAGGGCGGATGGTGCGGCTTCAGGCCGTCGATCTCCCGGTCGTCGCACCGGCCGCAGGGCTGCCGAACCTCGCGGGAGGCGTCCCCGCGAAGGACTTCGTCACCCTCGCCAAGGGCGAGTCCCTCGTCGCACTCGTGCCGCTCGACGCCGTCGTCGCCCTCGGCACGGAGCAGGGCATCGTCAAGCGAGTGAGCCCGGACTATCCGCTCAACCGGGAGGATTGGGAGGCCATCACGCTCAAGCCCGGGGACCGCGTGATCGGCGCCGCTCCCGCCGGCGACGACGACGCCCTCGTGTTCATCTCCGAGCAGGCGCAGCTCCTGCAGTACCCCGCCTCGGCCGTCCGCCCCCAGGGCCGGACGGCTGGCGGGATGGCCGGGATCCGCCTCGCCGACGGGGACAAGGCCCTCCACTTCGGAGTCGTCGCGGCGGGCGACGAGGCCGCCGTCGTCGTCACGATCGCGGGAAGCCGCGACGCGCTGCCCGGAACGGCGCCGGGAACAGCGAAGGTCACGCCGTTCTCGGAGTACCCGGCGAAGGGCCGCGCGACGGGCGGCGTGCGGGCACACCGCTACCTGAAGGGCGAGGACGTCCTGCTCGTCGCGTGGGCGGGGCACGGACCGGCGAAGGCGTCCTCGAGCGCGGGCGTAGCGCGCTCCCTGCCCACGGAACCGGGGCGCCGGGACGGCTCCGGCGTCCCCCTGTCCCAGACGGTGGAAGAGGTCGGCCCGAGCTTCGGCTGATTCCCGAAGCCCGGGCCCGGATGGCCTACGCCGACGTGCTCGACGCGACGGGTTCCTCGCCGGTGGCCTTCGCCTCGAGGGCCGTGGCCTCGAGGTCGATTCCTTCCTGCTCGGCCGCGGCAACGGCAGCGGGATGGTCGAGCGGCAGCTGAACGGCCTCGCCGTCGGCAGCGAGCGCGACCGGCACCTCGGGGAGCGGCATGTGGGCCAAGTCGATGAGCGGGTCCTCGTCCTGGTGCTCGACGACGTCGTGCGCCTCGGCGGCCGACTCGACGCTTGGCATCGAGCCGGGGAGCGGACGGCGCGCCGACTCCTGGAGGAAGAGCACCGCGACGGCGCCCACGAGCGATGTGGCCATGAGGTAGTAGGCCGGCATCATGTCGTTGCCGGTCGCCTGGATGAGGGCGTCGACGATGAACGGCGTCGTTCCCCCGAAGATGGCGACCGCGAAGTTGTACGCAATGCCCATGGCGCCATAACGGCTTGCGGTCGGGAACTGCGCAGGCAGCGCCGAGGCGAGGTTGGCGACGTAGAACGTCACGGGGAACGCGACGAGGGCAAGGCCCGCGAGCGTCGCGGCAACGCTTCCCACGCCGATGAGCAGGAACGCCGGGATCGCGAGGACGATCGTGCTCACGGCACCAATCCAGAGGACCGGGCGACGGCCGATGCGGTCGGAGAGCCGGCCCGTCAGCGGGATGCATAGGCTCATGACGACGAGCACCGGGATCGTGAGGAGGGTCCCGTGGAGCTCGTCGTAGCCCTTCGACTCGGTGAGGTATGTCGGCATGTAGGAAGTCAGCGCGTAGCCGACCGTGTTCGCGGCGGCGACGACGACCATCGCGACCAGGATCGGGCGCCAGTAGGAGCGGACGATGTGGAGGGGTCCCTTGGCTGCGCCCTCGTCGTCGGCGGCCAATTCGTGCGGGGCACGCTCCTGCGCCTCGAGCGCCGCCTGGAAGGTCGGGCTCTCCTCGATGCGGAGGCGGAAGTAGATGGCGATCGCGCCGAGCGGGCCTGCGGCGAGGAAGGGGATCCTCCAGCCGTACTCGCCCATGGCGGCCGAGCCGAGCGTCATCTGCAGGACGGACACGAGCGCGGCGCCGGCGGCAAAGCCGAGATAGCTGCCCATGTCGAGGAAGCTCGCGAAGAAGCCCCGGCGGCGGTCCGCAGCGTACTCGCTCACGAACGTCGTGGCTCCCGCGTACTCTCCGCCGGTCGAGAACCCTTGCACGAGCTTCACGAGCACAAGCAGGGCTGCCGCCCACACGCCGATCAGGTTGTAGCCGGGCAGGAGGCCGAGGGCGAAGGTCGACGCTGCCATCATGATGAGCGTCGCGGCGAGGACGCGTTGGCGGCCGATCTTGTCGCCGAGCCAACCGAAGAAGACTCCGCCTGCGGGGCGGGCAACGAAGGTCGCCGCGAACGTGCCGAGCAGGAAGAGAGTCTGGACCGACGCATCGGCTTCCGGGAGGAAGACTGGCCCCATGGCAGTGATGAGGTAGCCGAACACGCCGACGTCGTACCACTCCATGGTGTTGCCGACGATGGTCCCGCCGATGGCGCGATGAAGCATCGAGCGGTCCACGACGTTGACATCCTCGACGCGGAGCCGCCGCTTGCGGAAGGCGATGCGACGCCGGGACGTGCTGGGGGGAGCCTTCTCGGGGGCGACGGACTCGCGGACGACGGGCTCGCGGGCAGCTGACTGGGGGGCGGTTTGGCTTAGGTCTCTCGGCATTCTCTCTTCTCTCGAGGCGTCGACGAGGCGGTCCTGCGGTGGGCTTTTCAGGGCTCCCGCTCTCGGGCAGGCATCCACTCTAGTCAGCGGAAGCGAGAGCGCTCCCTCGGATACGCGTGGAGCGCCATGAGCAAGATCACAGGCAGGCAGCAAGACGGCACCACCGGCTTGCCTGCGGCCCCGCCCCGCGGAAACTCGCCGATCCGCGGAGCCAGTAGGGTTTGGCGTGGATGCTTCCCCGGGAACGGCCTGCCTCTCCCGCCGACCCAGGAGGGTGCCGCGAACGTTATCGTTTTGTAATCAAA
>NZ_DAIUJO010000012.1:0-47665 GCF_036848755.1 Sinomonas sp.
AGCGGCGACGACGGCAACGGCCGAGAGACGGCCGAAACGAATAGCCTTCACGAAAATGACCCCTTCCAGGGTGATTTGAGGTGCGCCGTGCGAAGGGCGCTGACCATCGGGTGCGTACGAGTCGTACTGACTTCGAACGTAAGAGCCTCAGGTAACGAGATTCCGCGACGATGGTTAACGCAAGGTGAACACGTGGGGGAGGGCCGGTGACATCTGGCGCGGGAGTCTTGCACATCACACGGTTGCCTGAGTAATGGAACGGCTCCCAAGCTCCAGGCAACGCAGAGGTGAACGCAGCGCTCCCACCCGTCGTGGTCCAGCGCCCAGCATGCCTCCCTAAACTGCCTCTATGGAGATCGCTCACGGGGGGAAGGCGCCGGAGGGAGAGTCGACGCGGCCGGCTTCGGGGACGGTGAAGCTCGCCGGCGTGCCCCGGGCCGCGAGGGACCGCGCACGCGCCGGCTGGGCGCGCACCCGCGCCTCCCTCATGCCCGTTCTCCTCATGGCGTTCGGCGCGGTCTCGGCCTACCTCATCGCACAGCAGCTCCTGCACCATGTAGGCCCCATCTTCGCTGCGACGTCCGCTCTCGTCTCACTCGGCTTCGGGCGCGACCTCACGCTGCGCAAGGTGCTCGAAGTCTCCGCAGGCTGCACCCTCGGGATCGTGCTGGGCGACCTCATGGTGACGTTCTTCGGCGGGGGTATCACCCAGGCCGCGATCGTGCTCGTCGTCTCGCTCCTGCTGGCCCGCTTCCTCGACCGCGGGGTGATCTTCGCGACGCAGCTCGGCATCCAGTCGCTCTTCGTCGTGCTCCTGCCGGCCCCGGTCGGCGGCCCGTTCACCCGGAGCCTCGACGCCGTCGTCGGCGGCCTCGTCTCGCTCCTGATCACGGCGCTCCTCCCGCGCGACCCACGCGTCCAGCCCCGGCACGACCTCCAGCAGCTGGTCGGTGCGTTCTCCGAGATGCTCCGCGAGTGTTCCGAGGCGCTCATGCACGCCGATTCGACCCGCGCGTGGCATGCTCTCGTGCGCGGCCGCGGCTCGCAGAGCCTCGTCGATGCCATCCGGACCACCCTCAAGTCCTCGAGCGAGGTCACGCGCCTCGCACCCGCCTACCGCCGCTACCGCTCCGAGATCGAGAACTTCGAGCACGCCGTCGAATACCTTGACCTCGCGCTCCGGAACGGACGGGTGGTCGCGCGTCGGATCGCGAGCGCCATCAACAACGCCGCGCTTTCCGAGGCGGGGGCGGAGAGCATCGCGGAGCTCCTCGAGAACACCGCGGAGGCGCTCGACCTCGTCGCCGCCGGGCTCTCGACGACCGACCGCGAGGAGCGACGCGTCAACCGCCGCACTGCGGGCCTCATGCTCGAAGACATCGCGTCCCGGGCCCATCCCCGCAAGCTGCACGTCGAGCGGCTCGAGGGGGAGGCGCTCGTGATCCTCATCCGGCCCATGCTCGTGGACCTCCTCGAAGCCTCCGGCTACGACCACGAAGAGGCGGTCGCGCTGCTTCCGGCCCTGTGAGGGCGCCGTCGGCGCGCCCGCGACGGGCTGGCTCCGGGAGCGCGCGCAGGAATGTCGGAGCTCCCCACTAGCCTTGGTTCATGGCTTCGAAGACCTCCACACGCGCCTCCCGGCCCCAAGCCGGATACCGCTGCGCAGAATGCGGCTGGACGACCGTCAAGTGGGTTGGGCGGTGTGGCGAATGCCAGGCCTGGGGCACCGTCGAGGAGGTCGGCGCCGCCGTGGCGCGGACGACGGCGGCGGTCACCGTCCGCGAGCCCGCGCGCCTGATCGCGGAGGTCGACGCGACCGAGGCCGCCTTCCTGCCGACGGGGGTGGGTGAGCTCGACCGCGTCCTCGGGGGCGGCCTGGTACCGGGCGCCGTGATCTTGCTTGCCGGAGAGCCGGGGGTGGGCAAGTCGACGCTCCTGCTCGACGTCGCGGCCAAAGTCGCGAGCGCAGGTTCGCCGACGGCCCCTTCACCGGTCCTCTACGTCACAGGCGAGGAGTCGGCCGCCCAGGTCAAGCTGCGCGCCGAACGCATCGGGGCGGTCTCCCCAGGGCTCTACCTCTCGGCGGAGACGGACCTCGGCCAAGCCCTCGGCCAAGTCGAGAAGCTCGAACCGCGGCTCCTCGTCGTCGATTCCGTCCAGACGCTCTCGAGCGCCGAGGTCGAGGGCAGCGCGGGCGGCGTCTCGCAGGTCAGGGAAGTCACGGCGTCGCTCATCGCTGCCGCCAAACGGCGCAATATGACCACGCTCCTCGTGGGCCACGTGACGAAGGACGGGTCGATCGCAGGGCCGCGCCTGCTCGAGCACCTCGTGGACGTGGTGTGCCAATTCGAGGGGGAGCGGCACTCGAGGCTCCGGCTCATCCGGGCCGTCAAGAACCGCTACGGCCCGACGGACGAGGTCGGGTGCTTCGACCTCGGCGAGGACGGGATCGCGAGCGTCACGGACCCATCGGGGCTCTTCGTCTCGCGCACGAAGGAGCCCGTGTCCGGGACCTGCATCACGGTCACGCTTGAGGGGCGTCGGCCTCTTCTCGCGGAGGTTCAGTCCCTCCTCGCCGAAAGCTCGAACGCCCAGCCCCGTCGGGCGACGAGCGGCCTCGACTCCTCGCGGGTCGCCATGCTGCTCGCCGTGCTCCAGCAGCGGGCCGGATGCGTGCTGCACAAGGACGACAGCTACGTCGCGACGGTCGGCGGAGTGAAGCTGAGCGAGCCCGCCACCGATCTCGCGGTGGCCCTCGCGGTCGCGTCCGCGAAGACCCGCCAAGCCCTTCCCCAACGGCTCATCGCGTTCGGCGAGGTCGGCCTCGCGGGCGAGGTGCGGCCCGTGCCCGGAATCAACCGGCGCATCCAGGAGGCCCACCGTCTCGGCTTCACCCACGCCGTCGTGCCGGCGAGCCCCACAGGACCCGGCGAGATTCCGGCCGGGTTCTCCGTGCGCGAGGTGAGCCACGTGGCCGAGGCCCTCGGGCTGCTGATCGCGGAGAAGTAGAGCGCACAATGGTCGCCGAATCGTTGCCGTAGGCGAACATCACGCGCCTGTACGCGCATATAGCATGGAACCCGTGCCCACTGGGTGCCTTTGCTGTGCCGCGAAAGGGAATGACATATGGCTCGGAGTCCCGAGGAAGTGCTAGCCGCCACCTTGGGTCGGGTAGCACCGGGAACGGGCCTCCGCGATGGCCTCGAGCGGATTCTGAGGGGCCGCACGGGTGCGCTCATCGTCCTCGGCTTCGACCGCACCGTCGAGTCCATCTGCTCGGGCGGCTTCGAGATCGGCATCGACTTCTCCCCGACACGGCTCCGCGAGCTCGCGAAAATGGATGGTGCCATCGTCACGGACCGCGAGGCGAAGACGATCCTGCGCGCAGCGGTGCACCTCGTCCCCGACCCGACGATTCCCACGTCGGAGTCCGGCACACGGCATCGGACCGCCGAGCGCGTCGCGATCCAGACTGGACTGCCGGTCATCTCGGTGAGCCAGTCGATGCAGATCATCGCGCTCTACGTCCGGGGCCTGCGCTACGTGCTCGAGGGTTCCGAGAAGGTCCTCGCGCGCGCCAACCAGGCCCTCGCGACGCTCGAACGCTACCGCGCGCGCCTCGACCAGGTCACGAACTCCCTCTCCGCACTCGAGATCGAGGCGATGGTGACGGTTCGCGACGTCGCACAGACCCTCCAGCGGCAGGAAATGGTGCGCCGCATCTCGGAGGAAATCGGCCAGTACGTTCTCGAGCTCGGCGAGGACGGGCGCCTGCTCTCCCTCCAGCTCGAGGAACTCACGGTCGGACGCGGGCCGGGCAGCGACGTCGTCATCCGCGATTACGCCGGCGACGACGCGACGGCGGAGACGATCGACGCCGCCGCCCTGGCCCTCACCGAACTCTCCTCGACCGACCTCATCGACCTCAACCGCATCGCCGCCATCCTCGGCTACGCGGGCGGCGAGAGCACCCTCGACGCCGTGGTCGAGCCACGCGGCTACCGACTCATCTCGGGGCTCAAGCCCGTGCCGCGGGCCGTCGCCGACCGGCTCGTAGACCACTTCGGCGGCCTACAGAATCTTATGGCAGCAACGATCGAGGACCTCATGACAGTGGACGGCATCGGCGAGCAGCGGGCGCGGACCGTCCGCGAGGGACTCAGCCGAATGGCCGAAGCGAGCCTGCTCGACCGCTTCCTCTGAGCACACCGCCTGGCCGCCCCCTCGTCTGGAGGGTCGGCTCTCTCGCATCAGAACAGGCCTAGGCTAGAGGGCAGATCGGCCCCTCTGATCTCCTGGCGAAAGGGCGCGAAAGACATGGGTGACAATCACGAGCACACGAGGGTCGTCGAGTTCCAGAACCTGCTCCTCGACAGCGCCGACATGAGGACGTTCCTCGACGGCCTCTCCTCGGCAGCCGCACGCGGCCTCTCCCACGAGATCCCGGTTCAGTGCAGCGTGACCGTCTCGCGGGACCGCAAGCCGACGACCATGGGCCTGAGCGCCGAGCTCGCGGACGAGCTCGACCAGATCCAGTACGCCGCCCTCGAGGGGCCCTGCATCGACGCCCTGCGCACCGGGCACGTCTTCGATGTGCGCGACCTCGAGACCGAAGAACGGTGGCCCCGTTACACGGCGGGACTTCGCCCCACGGGCGTCCGGTCCATCCTCGCGGTACCGATCCCCCTCGCGGGCAGTGCGGCGGCGGCGCTCAACTGCTACGCGTACGCCCCCGAAGCGTTCGGCCGGGAAGCGCGCCAAGACGCCCTCGAGTTCGCGCAGGTCGCCTCGACCTCGGTCGCACTTGCCGTGCGTCTCACTTCGGAGTCGGACCGGGCGGCCGATCTGGCGACCGCGCTCGAGTCCAGGACGTCGATCAATCTCGCAGCGGGCGTCATCATGGCCCAATCCCGCTGCACCTCCGAGGAGGCCATCGAGATACTCAAGCGGGCCTCGAACCACCGGAACGTCAAACTCCGCGACATTGCCTCCTCGATCCTTGCCCGCTTCGACGATCCCGACCCCGACACGCACTTCAGCTAGAGGCTCCGATCCGGCCGGCTATTGGAGCGTGAACACAGCCTTCGGGCTGTCGAGGGGACCGAGCGATGTCGTCAGGACGTAGGTGCCGGGAAGGGGCTTGACCGGGACGTCCCTGCAGCCCTCGGTCGAACGCACGCGCGGCCACGGGAAGTTCGCGGTCTCACTCGCCCCTGGAGCGAGGGTCTTCAGGAGGTCGGCCGAGCCGTCCTGGCAGTCCTTCGAGTCGAAGATGCGGTCGGCGCCGCTCTCGATCAGGTACTCCATCTGCGACGTGCCAACGTTCAGCGTGCACGGAATGCTGTTCTGGTTCGTGACCTTGAGCGTCAGAACCGGGTCTTCGGTGGGGCCGTAGACCCGTTTGTCCGTGGAGGCCGTGACTGCGAACTTCGCAGGGTCGCACGCGACCGTCGGCGTAGGCGCCGACGTTGCCGCGCCCGGGGACGCCGCGCCTGCGGACGCGGAAGCTCCAGTTGCCGCATCGGTCGGGCCAGCGGACGGCGAGGCCGAGTTCGCGCTCGGCGACGAAGCCGGCTGCGAGGTGGCCGTGGCCGCGACAGGACCGCCGTCCTCCGACGTCCGGCCCGACGCCGTCGGGTGGCCCGAGCTGCGCACGAGCGCCCAGGCACCGCCGCCGAAAGCCACGAGCACGAGCGCGAGGAGCGCCCCGACGAGGAGCCGACGGCGCCGGTAGACGGCAGGGCTGTGGCGACGGGGTACGGGGCGCGAGGCAGCAGGCCGAGAGGATCCCTGACCGTTCCTGCCTCGTCCTCCACCCTGTGTTCCGCGCGCTGCCATGCGTCTAGGCTAGGAAATCTTGGGCTGCCCGCGGGCGCGCCGCGCCGCGCGGCTAGAGTGGAATCGCCCATAGCCGGTCCCGGGACCCGAAGGAGGAGCTCTGACCGCGAAGCTGCACGGCGCCGTCGTCCGCTGGTTCGCCGCCGAGGCCCGCGACCTCCCATGGCGTGACCCCGAATGCAGCCCGTGGGGCGTGCTCGTGAGCGAGGTCATGCTGCAACAGACCCCGGTGGCGAGGGTGCTCCCGGTATGGCGCGAATGGATGGAACGCTGGCCGAAGCCCGGAGATCTCGCGGCCGAGCCGTCAGGGGAGGCTGTCCGCGCCTGGGGGCGCCTCGGTTATCCACGCCGTGCGCTGCGCCTTCACGCCGCCGCCTCCGTCATCGCCACGACGTACGGCGGCGAGCTGCCGGACTCCGAGGCAGGCCTCCTCGCGCTGCCCGGTGTGGGCGGCTACACAGCTGCCGCGGTCGCAGCCTTCGCGTTCGGCCGGCGGGCGTCCGTGGTCGACACCAATATCCGGCGCGTGCACGCGCGGCTCGTCCGGGGCGAGGCACTCCCGGCCCCGGCTCTCACGGCGGCGGAGCGGCGGCTCGCCGAGTCGCTCCTCCCGGACGACGACGAGACTTCCGTCCGCTGGAACGCAGGGGTGATGGAGCTCGGGGCCATCGTCTGCACGGCACGTTCGCCCAAGTGCTCGGTCTGCCCAGTCGCCGATGAGTGTGCGTGGCGCGCGGCAGGGGAGCCCCCGCCGTCGTATGTTCCGAAGGGCCAGGCGTGGCACGGCACTGACCGGCAGGTGCGAGGCGCCGTGATGGCGGTGCTGCGCGAGGCCTCCCGCCCGGTGCCGCGCGCTGCCCTGGAGGCGCCACCGACGGCGGTCACCGACGCGGGTGTGACGGCCCCAGGGCTCGCGCGCCTCCACGCGCTCGCGCCCGCCCCGGAACAGCTCGAACGCTGCGTCGCCGGGCTCCTCGCGGACGGCCTGGCCGTCGAGCTCCCTGCCGGGCTCGCGCTCCCCCACTGACGGCGCCCCCAGGGACAGCGCCCCCAGGGACAGCGCCCCCAGGGACAGCGCACACAGCGCTGCGCCCGCGCGCGGCTACTCCCGCGCGCGCCCCGCGAGCCACTTGATCATGCGCGTATTGCCCAGGGTGTTCGGCTTGACGCGGGCCAAGTCGAGGAACTCGGCAACCCCCTCGTCGGCGGAGCGCAGGAGCTCCGAATACACCTCGGGATCCACCGCCGACTGGTCGGCCATGACCTCGAATCCGTGGCGCTCGAAGAAGCGCACCTCGAAGGTGAGGCAGAACACGCGCTGCACGCCGATTTCGGCCGCGTCCTCGAGGAGCCGCTCCACGAGGGCGTGACCCACGCCGTGGCCCCGCCAGCTGTCCGCGGCAGCGAGGGTGCGGACCTCGGCGAGGTCCTCCCACATGACGTGGAGCGCACCGCAGCCGACGAGCTCCCCATCCTCGGTCTCCGCGACCCGGAACTCCTGGATCGATTCGAAGTAGGCCACGGACTCCTTCGAGATGAGGATCCGCCGCTCCGCGAGAGGGGCCACGAGCCGCTTGATCGCCGCGACATCGCTCGTGCGCGCGCGTCGCACCCGGAAGGTCGGGGCGGCGGCGGGCTCGGTCGTGGCTTGGGCGGCTGTCATGCAGCCATCCTAGAGCCCGAGTTCCTTAGGCAGGTCACGCTCCTCCCCGAGGACGTGCTGCGCGAGGAACGAGCTCACGACGCCGTACCAGACCTTCGCGTGCTGCGGCTTGAGGATCCAGTGGTTCTCGTCCGGGAAGTAGAGGAACCGGTGCGGCGTGTGCCCCGACTCGTCGACGGCCAGCTGCGACTTGCTGAGGAGCTCGTACCAGAGCCGCAGGCCCTCCCCGATCGGGACCCGGTAGTCCTTGTCCCCATGGATGACGAGCATGGGCGTGCGGATCTCGCTGACCGCGCGATGCGGCGAGTACGCCTCCTGCATGGCCTCGTCCATTTCCTTCGCCCAGTAGTGAGCCATGTCGGTGGTCATGCCGAAGCCCTCGAGTGCCCAGAGGCTCGCGTGGGTGACGATCGCCCGGAAGCGGTCCGTGTGGCCTGCCACCCAGTTCGCCATGTACCCGCCGAACGAGCCCCCCATCGCTGCGGTCCTCTGCGGGTCGAGATCGGGCCGTTGGAGTGCCGCATCCGTGAGGGCCATGAGGTCGGTGAAGGGCTCGGCGCCCCATCGTCCCCAGCCGCGCTGGATGAAGTCCTGCCCATACCCGGTCGAGAGGGCCGGGTCCGGGAGAAGGACGGCGTAGCCCTGCGCCGTCAGGAGCCAAGGGTTCCATCGCCACGTCCACGCGTTCCACGACCCGATCGGCCCTCCGTGAATCCACAGGAGCAGCGGATGGCGGGTTCGCTCGCTGCTCGGGTTCTCCGCGTTCCGCGGCAGAGCGAGCCACGCGCGCAGGGGCGTCCCGTCGTCGGCGGTCGCGGTGACCTCCTCGAGGCGTCCTGGGATCTCGGGGCGCTCCGTCGGATTCGCCAGCCTGGTCACGTCCCCGCTCGCGAGATCGATCCGCACCGCCTCGGCCGGGAACAGGTACGAGCTGCGCAAGGCGTAGGCGGCCGAGCCGTCGGGTGCGACGACGACGTCGGTGTAGGCGGCGTCGTCGGACGTCACCCGGGTGACCTCGCCGCTCGCGGCGTCGATGCGGAAGACCGGCGAGCGCCCGGCGTCGTCCGCGCTGACGAGGAGGGCCGAGCTGTCCGGGAGCCACACCTGGGGGTGGGCCTGGCGGTCCCAGTCCGGGGCGGCGGGGCGCAGCTCACCGCTCGCGAGGTCGAGGAGATGCAGTTCGCTCCGGTAGGACTCGGTGGGCGTCGTGTGGGGTTCGACGACGACGGCGAGCGTGCGGCCGTCCGGGCTTGCCGGACCGGGGAAGAAGTCCTTGCGGTCTTCGGCGAGCAGCGTGCGGCGGGTGCCGCTCGCGGCGTCGATCGCGACGAGCTCGCTCCGCTGGTCCGCCTTCGCAAGCGACGTGAGGACCCCCGCGTACAGCGTCGTGCCGTCCGCGCTCACGTGCGTCTCGCCGAAGCGGAGTCCCGGCCCGATGCCGACGGTGAGGTTGCGGAGCTCGAGCGCGGGCGCCTCGTCGACCGTGGACGGCCTGCCGGGCTCCGGCGCCTTGGATGAGCGTTCGACGGCGAAGAGCCGCGGCTCGTCGGGGCCGAGGTCTGCGTCCCAGAAGCGGACCGGGTAGCCCGAGTGGAGGATCGCTGAAACTTTGCCGTCCTTGCGTTCCTTGCGGCGCTTCTCGTCGTCCTCCTCGTCGGCGGTCCCCGCCAAGGCCGAGGCTTGGACGAACGTGGCGTCCGCGGTACGTGCCGTCAGGACGGAGCCGACGCCGCCGGCCCGGCTCAGCGCGACGCGCGCTTCTCCGCCGTCCCGCGGGAGCAGCCACAGCGCATTGACCGGTTCCTCGTCCGGCTTCTCAGGGTCGGGGCGGGCCGAGGTGAAGAAGAGGTCCCCGTTCGCCGCGAACGCCGCACCCGCCTCGCCCTTCGCGCTGCGCGTGATGCGCCGGGCCGGGCGTTGCCCAGCGGGGTCGATCTCCCAGAGCGCCGAACCGTACTCGGTGCCGTTGCCGTTCACGGTGGCGACGGTTGTGACAAGCCTCGAGCCGTCGGGGCTCAGCACGAGGCCGCTCAGGCGGGGGATCGCCACATAGTGGTCAAGGTCGTGGAACGGGGTCTCGGGGGCAGGCTGCGGCTCGCGGTGCGGTGTCTGGGGCTCTTCGGTCTGGACGTCGGCGCTCATGGCACCGATTCAACCCGTTCTGTGGCGTGGGGCACAGAGGCGTTCACTCGTGGTGAAACACTTCTTTCAGACCCGCGCCCCTCCTCCTTGCGCCGTCACGTCCGCAGGGTTCACACCCTGCGGACGTGACGGCGCAAGGCTAGGCGGGCTCCCCGAAGCCCTGCTCCACCTGCTCCCGCACCAGGCGCACGGCCCGCGCCGCGTCCGCCCCCGAAGCCTCGACGACGAGCTGCTCGCCCTTCTTTGCCCCCAAGCCCATGAGAGCCATCACGGACTGCGCGTCGACCCCGTTGATCGTCACCTCCGCGTCCAGCTGAGAGAGCCTCCCGGCAAGGACTGCCGCCGGCCGCGCGTGCAGCCCGGTGCGGTTCGAGAGCGTGAGGACAGCCGACTCCGACGGCTCGGCCACTTCCGGCGCCTCCTCGGGAACGGCACCCGGAACCGCCTCCTCCGCGGCCCGCACGACCGCGTCCAGGCCCGCCCCGGACTCGGCCGCGACCGCAGCCGCCACGGCACCCTCGACGAGCGCGGCGTCCGCGATCCGCACCCGTGAGCGCTGCTCGTCGTCGAGGAACTCGAGCACCGACTCCGCCGTCATGATCGCGGAACCGAGATCGGCAATGACAACGACGCCCGCGCCGCGATCGGCCTCGGCGATCCCCTTCATGACCTTCTCGAAACTTGTGCCCACACCGCCGTCGTCGGTCCCGCCCGCCGCAACGAGCGGCACTGAGGCCGCCATCTGCTCCGCGAGCTCGACGACTCCCTCCGCGAGTCGGACGCTGTGCGAGACGATGAGCAGGCCCACTGGGCTCACGCGACCTCCCCCGCGCTGATCTCGGAGACCGCGGCAGTCACGGCCGCGCGCAGGATGTACGACGTCGACATGGCCCCCGGGTCGAGGTGGCCCGCGCTGCGGCTCCCGAGGTAGCTTGCCCTGCCCTTCCGGGCCACGAGCGGTTTCGTCGCCTGGGCGCCGGCCTCGGCAGCGGACGCTGCGGCCTCGAGCGCCGCCTCGCCGTCGGCCGGCGTCGAAGCCGCTTTGACCGCGGGGGTCCACGCGTCGACCATCGTCTTGTCGCCCGGCTCGGCCTTGCCTCGGGCCACGATGCCGTCCCGCGCCGCCGCCAACATGGCCTCGACCCCAGGGCCGTCGAGCTTGTCACGGTCGCCCGCCGCCACCGACGCGCGGAGGAATGCCGTGCCATACAGTGGGCCGGCCGCCCCGCCCACCTTGCTCATGAGCGTCATCGCCGCGAGCTTGAGGGCGGCCGCCACGGAATCGCTCGGCCCCTCGTCGAGCTTCGCGACCACGGCGCGGAAGCCACGGTCCATGTTCTCGCCGTGGTCGCCGTCGCCGATGGCCCGGTCGAGGTCGATGAGCTCCTCGCGCCGCTCGGCGAGGACTCGGGCGCACTCCCGAAGCCAACGATCAGCCCACGCGGCATCTAACGCCGTCATGATCACACCCCCCATCGCAGCGCCGGAGTCCTGACCGGCGCGTCCCACAAAGCGGTCAACTCGTCGTCGAGCCGCAGGACCGTGATGGAGCAGCCCTGCATCTCGAGCGACGTCGTGTAGTTTCCCACCAGGCTCCGCTCTACGCTCGCTCCCCGCTCCGCGAGAAGCTGTGCGGCGCGCCGGTACACGATGTACAGCTCGGAGAGGGGCGTGCCCCCCATGCCGTTGACGAACACGAGCACCTTCTCCCCGCCCCGGAGGCCGAGGTCCTCGACGACGGGGGTGAGCAGGTGCTCCGTGAGGGCGTCGGCGGGCTCGAGGCCGACGCGCTTGCGCCCCGGTTCACCGTGGATGCCGATACCGATCTCGATCTCGTCCTCCGCGAGCTCGAAGCTCGGCTTCCCGGCATGCGGGACCGTGCAGGGGGTCAGGGCGAGGCCCATGGACCGGACAGCGGCGACGACCTTATTCGCCACGGCTTCGACCGCGTCGAGCGGGTCGCCCCGCTCGGCAGCGGCGCCCGCGATCTTCTCGACGAGCACCGTCCCGGCGACCCCGCGCCGTCCTGCCGTGTAGAGGGAATCCTCGACCGCGACGTCGTCGTTCACGAGGACGGACCGCACCTCGATGCCCTCCGCTTCGCACAGCTCCGCGGCCGTCTCGAAGTTGAGCACGTCGCCCGTGTAGTTCTTCACGATATGGACGACGCCGGCCCCGCCGTCCGCGGCCCGGGTCGCCGGAAGGATCTGGTCTGGCGTCGGGGACGTGAAGACCGCCCCCGGGACGGCGGCGTCGAGCATGCCCTGCCCCACATAGCCCGCGTGGAGCGGCTCATGCCCGCTTCCGCCGCCCGAGACGAGCCCGACCTTGCCCTGCACGGCCCCGCCCCTGCGGGTCACGTAGAGGGGATCCAGATGCACCTCGACGAGGCCCGCGTGGGCCAGGCCAAAGCCCTCGACGGACTCGTCCACCACGGCCCTCGGGTCATTGATGAGCTTCTTCACGTTCTTCCTTCGCCCGGGTCAGTCCACGTCATGCTCGCCCCGCTCCTCGTCGTCCCCCTCGTCGCCAGGCTCGCCAGCGGGGGCGGTCCCGCCGCTGGCCTCCTGCCCGCCGGCCTCCTGCCCGCCGGCCTCCTGCCCGCCGACCTCCTGCTCTGGGGTGGGGCTGCCGTAGCCTCCCTGTTCCTCGGCGCGCTCGACGCCGGCATCCTCCGGCCCGCTGGTGCTCGTCATAGCTCTCCCCTTCCGTCACGAGGACCGCCGGGCCCGCCGGCGGTGCCCGGCAACGCCGGGCACTCCGACCGTAAGCAGAGGCACCCGCACAACTCCAGACCCCACAGATATTTTTGGGGGACGCGAGAGGGCGCCCCGACGCCCGGGCACAGACGACGGCGGCCCCTCCCCCTGCGAGGTGAGGGGCCGCCGTCGTCATTCAGCCTGTCAATTCAGCCGGTTACGCGCCGAGCTCCTTCGAGCCGCCCTTGCCAGCGGAGACGACCTCGGGGACTCGCGGGCGAGGCGTGCCGACGAAGGTGAACTTCGCCAGATCGCCCTCGCCCTCGACGTCGACGAGCACGATGTCGCCGGACGAGATGTCGCCGAAGAGGATCTTCTCGGAAAGCTGGTCTTCGATCTCGCTCTGGATCACGCGGCGCAGCGGCCGGGCGCCCATGGCGGGGTCGTAGCCGCGCGTTGCGAGCAGGACCTTCGCCTTCTGGGTCAGCTCGATGCCCATGTCCTTGTCCCTGAGCCGCTTCTCGAGCCGCTCGATCATGAGATCCACGATCTCGATGATCTCTTCCTGCGTCAGCTGCGGGAACACGACGATGTCGTCGACGCGGTTGAGGAACTCGGGGCGGAAGTGCTGCTTGAGCTCCTCCGTCACGCGGGCCTTCATCCGCTCGTACGTCGTCTTCGTGTCCGTGCCGGACTGGAAGCCCGTCATGACGCCCTTCGAGATGTCCCGGGTGCCCAGGTTGGTCGTCATGATGATGATCGTGTTCTTGAAGTCCACGACCCGGCCCTGGCTGTCGGTGAGGCGCCCGTCCTCGAGGATCTGCAGGAGCGAGTTGAAGAGGTCCGCGTGGGCCTTCTCAACCTCATCGAACAGGACGACCGAGAACGGCCGGCGGCGCACCTTCTCGGTGAGCTGGCCGCCCTCTTCGTAGCCGACGTAGCCCGGAGGGGCGCCGAACAGCCGCGAGACGGTGTGCTTCTCCGAGAACTCGGACATGTCGAGCGTGATGAGGGCGTCTTCCTCGCCGAAGAGGAACTCCGCGAGGGCCTTCGCCAACTCGGTCTTGCCGACGCCGGTCGGGCCCGCGAAGATGAACGACCCACCCGGACGCTTGGGGTCCTTGAGCCCGGCACGCGTACGGCGGATGGAGCGGGAGAGCGCCTTGATGGCGTCGTCCTGGCCGACCACGCGCTTGTGGAGCTCGTCCTCCATGTGCAGGAGCCGCGAGGACTCCTCCTCCGTGAGCTTGAAGACCGGGATGCCCGTCGAGTTCGCGAGCACCTCGGCCACGAGCTCCTCGTCCACCTCGGCCACGCCGTCCATGTCGCCGGACTTCCACGCACGCTCGCGCTCGGCACGCTCGGAGATGAGCTTCTGCTCCTTGTCCCGCAGCGCGGCCGCCCCCTCGAAGTCCTGCGCATCGATCGCGGATTCCTTCTCGAGCTTGAGGCTCGCGATCCGCTCGTCGAGCGCCTTGAGCTCCGGCGGCGCCGTCATCCGGCGGATGCGCAGGCGCGCGCCCGCCTCGTCGATCAGGTCGATGGCCTTGTCCGGGAGGAAGCGGTCGCTGATGTACCGCTCCGACAGGTTGGCCGCGGCAGCGAGCGCGCTGTCCGTGATCGTGACGCGGTGGTGCGCCTCGTAGCGGTCGCGGAGGCCCTTGAGGATCTCGATGGTCAGGGCGACCGTCGGCTCGGCGACCTGGATCGGCTGGAAGCGGCGCTCGAGCGCGGCGTCCTTCTCGATGTGCTTGCGGTACTCATCGAGTGTCGTCGCGCCGATCGTCTGGAGCTCGCCCCGCGCGAGCATCGGCTTGAGGATGCTCGCTGCGTCGATCGCGCCCTCCGCGGCGCCGGCGCCGACGAGCGTGTGGATCTCGTCGATGAACAGGATGATGTCGCCGCGCGTGCGGATCTCCTTGAGCACCTTCTTCAGGCGCTCTTCGAAGTCGCCGCGGTAGCGGGAGCCCGCCACGAGGGACCCGAGGTCAAGCGTGTAGAGCTGCTTGTCCTTGATGGTCTCCGGGACGTCTCCGCGCACGATCGCCTGGGCGAGGCCCTCGACGACGGCGGTCTTGCCGACGCCGGGCTCGCCGATGAGCACCGGGTTGTTCTTGGTGCGGCGCGAGAGGACCTGCATGACGCGTTCCATCTCGTGCTCGCGGCCGATCACGGGATCGAGCTTGTTCTCGCGCGCGGCCTGCGTGAGGTTTCGGCCGAACTGGTCGAGCACGACCGAGCCGGCTGGGCTGCCCTCGGGCTGACCGGGGCCAGAGCCGGTCGACGCCGTCTCCTTGCCCTGATAGCCCGACAGGAGCTGGATGACCTGCTGACGGACGCGGTTGAGGTCCGCGCCGAGCTTGACGAGGACTTGGGCAGCGACGCCTTCGCCCTCACGGATGAGGCCGAGCAGGATGTGCTCGGTGCCGATGTAGTTGTGGCCGAGCTGCAGCGCCTCGCGCAGGGACAGCTCGAGCACCTTCTTGGCGCGCGGCGTGAACGGAATGTGACCAGACGGCGCCTGCTGGCCCTGGCCGATGATCTCCTGCACCTGCTCCCGCACACCGTCCAAGGAGATACCAAGGGATTCGAGGGCCTTTGCGGCCACTCCCTCCCCCTCGTGGATAAGACCCAGGAGGATGTGCTCGGTGCCGATGTAGTTGTGGTTGAGCATGCGGGCCTCTTCTTGGGCCAGCACGACCACGCGGCGGGCGCGGTCTGTGAATCTCTCGAACATCGCTCGAACTCCCCGGTGTTGCTGATTGGGTGCAGGGCTGCCAAAGGCAGCACTGGCAAGTAGTTCGATGCTACGTGGCGGCCGCTGAGCGCACAGCGCTGTTCGCCACAGGGTGAACCGGCCTGCCTCCACGGAAGTCCCCCCGAGCTTCCCCGGACGGCGTCCGCGGAGGGTTCGTCCGGCGTCGTCCGTCGTCCGGCGAACGACGGCGGCGCCCCGCCCTTGCACGTGCGAGGGCACCGGCACGGGCTGGCTGAAAGAATTCCGAGAAATTTGCCCAACAAATGCAGAAAACCCAGCGCCTTGGGGCGCCGGGTTTTCCTTGAATCAAAGAAGAGTTCCGAATCAGGCGTTCGCCTTGCGGTACGCCTCCTGAATCTCGGCCTGAATACGCCCACGGCTGTTCACGCTGTAGCCGTTGTCGCGGGCCCACTGGCGGATCTTCGCGGATTCCGAATTGCGGGAAGCGGCGCTGCCCGAAGTGGCACGGGCCCGCGGTGCCTGCTGCCCACGGGTAGATGACTTGCGTGCCGCCGTCACGTAGCCCTGGAGGGATTCACGAAGCTTCGCCGCATTGTCGTGCGAGAGGTCGATCTCATAGCTCGAGCCGTCGATCCCGAAACGGACGGTCTCGTCCGCGGAGCCCCCGTCGAGGTCGTCAACGAGGATGATCTTGACTTTCTGTGCCATGGCATTCTCTCTCTGTCGGCGCTTGATGACGGCATGTCTGACAGGCACTGCTCGTGCAGATGGCACAATTCGTGCTGGCGTCGCTATTGCACTGCCATTATGCTGCCGCGCTACCACGGCGTCAAAACGAATCACTCCCCAGCGGGAGAACTTTTTCCTTGTTCGCGGAGGTCGGCTTCCCTTTCGGCCGCCGCCAAGGCCTCCCGCTCCGACTTGTCCGCATTGAAAATTGCGCGGATCGCAAACCAGAAAATCAGTCCGACCACGATCGGCGGGAGCAGGACTTCTACGTAATCCATGTCAGTTGGCCTCCGGCTTGAGCAAGGGGAAGAGGATGGTCTCGCGGATGCCCGCCTGCGTGAACAGCATGACAAGGCGGTCGATTCCAAGTCCGATGCCGCCCATCGGGGGAGCACCGTATTCGAGGGCGCGCAGGAAGTCTTCGTCGAGCTGCATGGCCTCGTCGTCGCCCTCGGCGGCCAGACGAGACTGCTCGGTGAGCCGCTCGCGTTGGATGACGGGGTCAATGAGCTCGGAGAAAGCAGTACCGCGCTCCATTCCGCCGATAATCAGGTCCCACGCCTCAATGAGGCGCGGGTCGTCACGATGGGGGCGGGCCAAGGGCTGCGCCGAGGGCGGGTAATCGTAGACGAAGGTCGGATTGATCAGCGTCGGCTCGACGATATCTCCGAAGAGTTCGACGACGGCCTTTTCCGTCGTCCACAGCGGGTCGGTCTTGACCCCGTGGCGGTCGCCAATCTCGAGAAGCCTTTCGAGCGGGGTGTCCGGCGTGATCTCTTCACCCACCGCTTCGGAGAGGCCCGGATACACTCCGAGCCAACGCCATTCCCCGTCGAGATCGATCGTTCCCTGGGACGTCTCGATCTGACGGGTGCCCACGACGTCGGCCACGTTGAGGATGATCTCCTTCATCCGCTCGGCCATCGTGAATTGGTCGGCGTAGGCCTCATAGCATTCGAGAGTGGTGAATTCGGGACTGTGGGTCGAATCCACGCCTTCGTTGCGGAACACCCGGCCGATCTCGTAGACCCGCTCGATTCCGCCCACCACGGCACGCTTGAGATAGAGCTCCGTCGCAATGCGCAACGTCATGTGCTGATCGAAAGCATTGAGGTGCGTTTCGAACGGCCGCGCCGTCGCGCCTCCGTGGATGAGATTGAGCATAGGTGTCTCGACTTCCACGTATCCGTGGGAATCGAGGGTGTCACGGACGGACTTTGTGATCTTCGCCCGCGTGTAGACCATTCGCCGGGCCTCCTCGCGCATGAGGAGGTCGACATAACGTTGCCGCACCCGCGTTTCCTCATTGAGTTCGGCGTGCAGGGTCGGGAGCGGGCGGAGGGCCTTCGACGCCATCTTCCAGTCGTCGGCCATGACCGACAGTTCGCCGCGCCTCGAGGAGATGACCTCGCCGTGGATGTAGACATGGTCGCCGAGGTCGACAAGGGATTTCCACTCGGCGAGACGCTCCTCGCCGACATTCGCAAGGCTCAGCATGGCCTGGAGACGGGTGCCGTCCCCTTCCTGGAGGGTCGCGAAGCAGAGCTTGCCCGTGTTGCGCACGAAGACGACGCGGCCTACGACGCCGACCACGTCGCCCGTTGCGGTGTCCGGCTCGAGATCGGGGTACTTCGCGCGGACCTCAGCCAGCGAGTGGGTGCGCTCAAGCGTGACCGGATAAGGCTCTTCACCCCGCGCAAGGAGCTTGCTGCGCTTGTCCAGGCGCACATGCATCTGCTCACTGGCGTCGGCGGGCTCTATTCCGGACGGAAGGGCCTGCTCGGCTCCAGGGACGGTGTTCTGCGCAGTCACAGTGTTCAATTCTAGGCCAGCAGCCTGTGAGCTAGGCTCATCGTATGGCAGCCTCCCAGTTCGTCGCTTCCACCGTCACGACACCTGACGGCGCCGTTCTCGAGCTGTTCACCGCCGCGACCGGCGCGGCTCGGGCGGAAGGCGGGGTCGTCGTCGTCCATGGCTCAATGGTGACGGCAGAGATGTACCGGGACCTGGCCCAGCGGCTGGCCGAGGCGCTCAATGCCCCGGTCCATGTCTACAACCGGCGCGGTCGCGGGGCGTCGTCGCCCCAGCCGGACGACTATTCGCTCACTGTCGAGATCAGCGACCTCGGCGCGGTCCTCGCCCACACCGGATCACAGTCGGTATTCGGGCACAACTACGGCGGCTGCATCGCGCTCAACGCCGGGCGGACCCTCGACATCACCCAGCTCGCCGTCTACGACCCCATCATCTCCTTCAACGGGAACTTCAATGCCGCCTGGCTTGACGACTACGAGTCGGCACTCGGCAGCGGCGACGAGGAGAAGGCCCTCGCGGTCCTCTTGCGCGGACTCCAGACCGCGGGCCCCATCGCCAAGCTTCCCCTCCCGATCCTTACCGTCCTCAACCGGATCGGGAGCCGGACCCAACCGGGCAAGGTGCTCACGAGCCTCCTGCCGACCGGTCCGAGGGAGATCCGCGCCGTCGTCGCGGCGGACTCGAAGGCCGAGCCATTCGAGCAGCTCCCGCTCGAGACCCTCCTGCTCGTCGGCGGGGCGAGCCCCGAATACTTCGCCGAGGCCGCCGAAGCGCTCGACGGCGTGCTGCCCGCCTCCGACTTCGGCGTGCTTCCGCGCCTTGCCCACGATGCACCCGAGCGCCCGGCAAAGGCCCTCGTGGACCGCCTCGCGGACTTCTTCTCGAGCTAACCCCTCCCCACCTCGGGTACGCCAACTCCCCTCCACCCCCACCTCGGGTACGCCAACTCCCCTCCACCCCCACCTCGGGTACGCCAAATCCGGCCCAGTTGAGCTGACACGGCACGTGTGCACCCGAAACGGTCAGGGGCGTGAGTTGGCGTACCCGAAACGGCCAGGGGCGTGAGTTGGCGTACCCGAAACGGCCGGGGGGGGTGGGGGTCAGTTGGCCTTGAGCGGCATGTTGTCGATGAGACGGACGTCGCCGACGCGGGCGGCAACGATGGCGAGGGCCTCCCCCGTGAACGGCGTCTCGCGGCAGTTGAAGGCCAGCGGCTCGAGGGTGTCCGGGTCGACGACCTCGAAGTAGTCGAGCCCGACCCCCGGCTGCGACTCGATGAGGGCGACGGCGTCGTCCGGCACGAGCGGTTCGTGGGCGCTCGCGCGCTCGTCCATGAGCCGCAGCGCGCGCGAGAGCACGAGTGCGGCCTCACGGTCCTCCTCGCCGAGGAACTGGTTGCGGCTCGAGAGTGCCAGACCGTCCTCGGCCCGCACTATCGGGACCCCGACCACCTCGACCGCGAAGTCGAGGTCCTTGACCATGCGCCGCACGATCGCGAGCTGCTGGGCGTCCTTCTGCCCGAAGTAAGCGCGGAATGCTGTGGGGCGCCCCGCCACGGGGCCTGGCGACGCGAGGTGGAACAGCTTCGACACGACCGTGAGGACGCCGTCGAAGTGGCCCGGCCGCGACGCGCCCTCCCACTTCTCCCCGAGCGGCCCGGCAGTCACGCGCACGAGGGGATCCCCACCCGGATACATCTCCTCCACCGACGGGGCAAACACAAGGTCGACGCCGACGGACTCGAGCAGGGCGGCGTCCGCGTCGAGCGTGCGGGGGTATCGCGCGAGGTCGTTGGGGTCACCGAATTGGAGCGGATTGACGAAGACGCTCGCGACGACGACGTCGTTGCCCGCGACGGCGGCCTCGGCGAGCATGCGGTGGCCGTTGTGGAGGGCACCCATAGTAGCGACGAGCCCCAGCGAGGCCGCGCCCTCTCCCCGTCGTCCCGCATGCTCATCGACGAGCCGCGCGATCTCCGACCGAAGCTCGGCCTTCGTGCGGACGACGGTGATGGGCATCTACGGTTCCTCTCCTGCGTTCTCGGCTCCTGGCTCGTCCTCCGGTCTGAGCGCGGCCTCGAGCCTGGCCCGGACGTCGGCGCCGAAGAGGCCACGACGCTCGGCGCGCCGTGCCGTGGCGACTGCCATTGCGCGGTACGCCTCAAGGATATCGGCGGTCCCGCCGTCGTCCGGGCCGCTCGTCTCCTGGGCGAGCTCGAGGAGCGCCTCGGCGTGCGCCGCCACGGTGCCGACGTCGCCGCGGGACACGGGCCCGGTGAGCGCCGACTCGCCCGCAGCGAGCGCGTTGTCGAGGGACGCGCGCAGCAGCGGCCCGAGGAGCTTGTCTGGTTCGTCGACGCCGATGCGGCCAAGGACCTCCGAGGCCTGCGCGACGAGCGTGACGAGATGGTTGGACCCGTGGGCGAGGGCGGCGTGGTACGTGACCCTGTCGCCTTCGGCGATGACCACCGGTTCCGCGCCCATCTCGACAACGAGCGCCTGGGCGATCGGCAGCATCGCGGGGTCGGCGGTCACTCCGAAGCGGCAGTCGAGGATTCGACCGAGGTCAAGGCTCATGCCCGTGAACGTCATGGCCGGGTGGATGGCGAGCGGAATCGCCCCCGCGGCCCGGACGGGCGCGAGCACGCCAACGCCGTGGCGCCCCGACGTGTGCGCCACGAGTTGGCCCGGCTGCCACGCCCCGAGCTTCGCGAGCCCCTCGACGAGCGGCCCGAGCGCGTCGTCCGGGACGGCGAGGAGGACGAGCTCAGAACGCTCCACGATGTCCGGGATCTCGAGAATCGGGACACCGGGAAGGAGGGCCTCCGCGCGGTCGCGGCTCGCCTCGGAGACCGCGGAAACGCCGACGACGGCGTGTTCGGCCGCGCGCAGGGCCGCGCCGAGGACGGCGCCCACCTTTCCTGCACCGATGACGCCGACCCCCAACCGCCCTGGCCGCGTCACCACGCGCTGGCTCCAGTCAGGGAGACCACCGCGCGCGGCGACCCGTCAGGCATAGCCGCCCTCGGCGTCGCCCGTTCTCGGGGCACCCTTGCCGCCGCCGTCGCCCTCGTCGGTGTCCTCGGGGGGAATCCGGCAGAAGCGCTCGACGAGCAGGCCAATCGCGACCATGACGATGCCCCCGCCCATCATCGCGATCGCCTGCAGCACGACCGGGCTCGTGGCCCGTGCGGCCCATACGGGGAACTGATCGGCGACGACGCCGGCGTGCCAGCCGAGCAGCACGGCGCCGGCGTACGCGCACGCGTGCGCGAGGACGAGGGTCCGCGCCGCGAAGATCGGGTCGATCATCCGCGTCCTGGTCTCCTCGTTGCGCCAACGCAGCACGCGGATGCCGAGCGCGAGCGTGAAGACCGCGATGATTGCCACGCTTCCGAGGGCGCTGTACGGCAGCACCGGCGTTGCCGAGGAGGCGCGGTCCGAGAGCTGGGTCGCCGCGAAGCCGAGGAGGCCGAGGGCGATTCCGATGAGGCCGAGAACGGTCACGCGGAGAGGTCTCATCCGAGCCCCTCGTCGAGCAGCATGTCGTAGTCCTCGATGCCGCTCGTGTCCCCGCAGTCCTCCAGGAGCTCGACGATCGGGTGACCCTCGAGCACGGCGGTCGGATCGATGAGGAGCCACGGGAACAGCACGAACGCGCGCTCGGCCGCTCGCGGATGCGGGAGGGTCAGGACAGGGTCGTCCTGGACGAGGTCACCATAGGTGATGATGTCGACGTCGAGCGTCCGCGGGCCCCACCGCACCTCGCGCGTGCGGAGGTGCTTGGCCTCGACCGCCTGGCAGTGCGCGAGCAGCTCGTAGGGTCCGAGGCTCGTCTGCACGATCATGACCATATTGAGGAACTCGGGCTGGCCCTCGGGTCCGCCCACTGCCTTCGTCTGGATGACGGGCGAGACGTCGACGAGCCTGACTTCCGGGCGGTCGACGAGGTCCGAGACGGCCTCCGCAAGCGTCTCGGCCCGTTCGCCGAGGTTGCTCCCGAGGGCGAGGACGGCTCGCGTATAGCCGGACTGGATGGCGGGGATTTCAGCGGTCATGTCAGCGCTCCCGGAAGACCGTGACGGCGACGTCGTCGAACGGAACCGCGATTGGCGCCTGCGGCTTGTGAACCGTCACCTGGGCGGCAGCAATCGCGGCGAAATCCCGGAGGATCGCGTCAGCGATCCGGACCGCCAGCGTTTCGATGAGGTTCACCGGTTCGCCGGAGACGATCTGGGTGATCCGCTCGGCGACCTCGGCGTAGCTCGCCGTCTTGGTCAGATCGTCCCCTGCCGCCGCGGCGGCGAAATCGCAGTGCAGCACGGCATCGACCACGAAGGGCTGCCCGTCGCGGCGTTCGAAGTCCAGGACGCCGTGGTGGCCGACGGCGGAGACGCCGCGAAGCGTGATGAGATCGGCTCGGGTGCCCACGCAGCCCGCCTCAGGTCCGGGCCCGGGCGACGACCTTGACCGCGTCGAGGTTGGGGGCGACGTCGTGCACGCGCACACCCCACGCGCCCTTCGCCGCGGCGAGCGTGGTGATCGCGGCAGTCGCCGCGTCCCGCTGCTCCGGCTCTGCGGCTTTCCCCGCGGTCGTCAGCAGCTCGCCCAGG
Source organism: Sinomonas sp. (assembly GCF_036848755.1). NCBI lineage: Bacteria > Bacillati > Actinomycetota > Actinomycetes > Micrococcales > Micrococcaceae > Sinomonas > Sinomonas sp. The sequence goes on from NZ_DAIUJO010000012.1 coordinate 22,218, forward strand.
AAGCGCTTGCGCGACGCCGCGACGAGGACCCGGTGGCCCAGCTGCACGAAGCGTTCGATGCCGGCCACCAGTTCCCAGTTCTGCTCGCCGTTCTTCGCGAATCCGAGCCCGGGATCGACGATGATCTTCTCGTCCGCGACGCCTGCCGCACGCAGGCGGTCGCGCACGGAGACGGTCTCCGCGAGGACGTCCTCGAGCACGTTGCCGTAATCCGTGAGCGTGGTCATGACGCGCGAATTGCCGCGGTTGTGCATGAGCACGTAGTAGGCACCGCGATCCGCGACGAGGTCGACCATGTCCTGGCTGACCTCGAGACCGGACACGTCGTTGATGATGAGGGCTCCGGCGTCGAGCGCCTTCGCGGCAGTCGTGGCGCGACGGGTGTCCACGGAAACGAGGGCGCCAGCCTTGACGAGCGCTTCGACGACCGGGAGGACCCGGCGCTGTTCCTCGCCCTCGGGCACCTCGTCCGCACCAGGTCGGGTCGACTCGCCGCCCACGTCGATGATGTCGGCTCCCGCGTAGAACATGCGGAGGCCCGCGGCGACGGCGGAATCCACCGATTCGTGCTGGCCGCCGTCGCTGAAGGAGTCGGGCGTGACGTTGAGGATCCCCATCACCACGGTGCGGTCCGTCGGGAGCGACTCGAAGGTGGCCCTGGGGCGGGGCTTGCGCAGGACGGGCAACGGAGTCGTGTTGGGCCCGGTCCCGGGCGCGGCGGCGAGGGTGTCCATAGTCGTGTTACCTTCCGAGGATGAGGCTCATGGCTTCGGCGCGGGTTGCGGGGTCGTGCAGCTGCCCGCGGACGGCGCTCGTCACCGTCTTCGCGCCGGGCTTGCGGACCCCGCGCATCGACATGCACATGTGCTCGCATTCGACGACGACGATCACGCCGCGCGGCTTGAGGTGCTTCACGAGCGCCTCCGCGACGTCCGTCGTGAGGCGTTCCTGGACCTGAGGCCGGCGGGCGTAGACGTCCACGAGGCGCGCGAGCTTGCTCAACCCCGTGACGCGGCCATCGTGCGACGGGATGTACCCGACGTGTGCCACGCCGTGGAAGGGGACGAGATGGTGCTCGCAGGTCGAGTAGAACGGGATGTCCTTCACGAGCACGAGCTCCTCGTGGTCGAGGTCGAAGGTCACTCCCAGGACGTCCTCCGGCGTCTGGTGAAGCCCCGCGAACGTCTCGGCGAACGCCCTGGCAACCCGCTTCGGGGTATCCCGCAGCCCGTGCCGGTCGGGGTCCTCCCCCACCGCCAGCAGGATCTCGCGGACAGCGGCCTCGATCCGCGGCAGGTCCATGCGCGAGTCGAAGTCGGCGGCGGCGGCAACGTCGTCGTCGTCAATGTGGGTCACGGAATGATCCTATCGGGGGCGGCTCACGCCCCGTGTCGCGGGCCTCGGGGCTGACCGTCGTGCGGGGGCTGACCGTTGTCCGAGGAGAACTCCTGCTCGCCCCCGGTGTGGACGTGCGGGTGCTGCGCGTCGAGCGGCTGGTTGCGCCGCGCGTCGTTCGCTTCCTCCTGCGCCTTGATCTCGGCGTCGGTCGCCTCGTGGTCGTGCTGGGCCTTGGCCTCCAGCTCCTCCCGCTGCCGGCGCTCGTTGTCGGTCTCGACCGGGGGAATGTGCTGGACGGGACGCGATGCCTTGGACAGCCACACCTCGCGGAAGTCACGCTTGCGAACGTCACGGAAGATCTCGGCGATTTCGCGCTGGTTGAGCGTCTCGTGCTCGAGCAGTTCACCGGCCAGCCGGTCGAGGATGTCGCGGTTCTCCGTGAGGATCGCGTAGGCCTCGTCGTGGGCCTGGTCCATGAGGCGCCGCACCTCTTCGTCCACCACGTAGGCGACCTGGTCCGAGTAGTTGCGCTCATGGGCCGCGTCGCGGCCGAGGAACGGCTCGCCGCCGCCCTGGCCGAGCTTCACGGCGCCGACGCGCTCGCTCATGCCGAACTGGGTGACCATCTTGCGGGCCGTGGAAGTGGCCTTCTCGATGTCGTTCGAGGCACCCGTGGACGGATCGTGGAAGACGATCTCCTCCGCGACGCGTCCGCCCATGGCGTACGCGAGCTGGTCGAGCAGCTCGTTGCGCGTCACCGAGTACTTGTCGTCTTCGGGGACCACCATCGTGTAGCCGAGGGCGCGGCCGCGCGGGAGGATCGTGATCTTCGTGACGGGCGCCGAGTTCCGCAGCGCTGCGGCGACGAGCGCGTGGCCGCCCTCGTGGTAGGCAGTGATCTTGCGTTCGAGGTCCTTCATGACGCGGCTGCGCTTCTGCGGGCCGGCCATGACGCGGTCGATGGCCTCGTCGAGAGCGCGGTCGTCGATGAGCTGCGCGTTCGAGCGCGCCGTGAGCAGGGCCGCCTCGTTGAGGACGTTCGCGAGGTCGGCGCCCGTGTAGCCGGGCGTCTTCTTCGCGACGGCCTTGAGGTCGACGTTGCCCGCCATCGGCTTGCCCTTCGCGTGCACCGCGAGGATCTGCTCGCGGCCAACGAGGTCAGGGGCCTCGACGGGCACCTGGCGGTCGAAGCGGCCGGGGCGAAGGAGGGCGGGGTCGAGGACGTCGGGGCGGTTGGTCGCAGCGATCAGGATGACGTTGGTCTTCGGGTCGAATCCGTCCATCTCGACGAGGAGCTGGTTCAGCGTCTGCTCGCGCTCGTCGTTGCCGCCGCCGATGCCCGCGCCACGGTGCCGGCCCACGGCGTCGATCTCGTCGACGAACACGATCGACGGGGAGTTCGACTTGGCCTGCTCGAACAGGTCCCGGACGCGGGAGGCACCGACGCCGACGAACATCTCGACGAAGTCCGAACCGGAGATCGAGAAGAAGGGGACGCCGGCCTCGCCCGCGACTGCCCGGGCGAGGAGGGTCTTGCCGGTACCGGGAGGGCCGTACAGGAGGACGCCCTTCGGGATCTTCGCCCCCACGGCCTGGAACTTGCCCGGCTCTTGGAGGAACTCCTTGATCTCCTGGAGCTCCTCGACGGCCTCGTCCGCGCCGGCGACGTCGGCGAAGGTGACCTGCGGCATGTCCTTCGTGATCATCTTCGCCCGGGACTTGCCGAACTTCATGACCTGCGAGCCGCCGCCCTGCATACGGGAGAGCAGGAACCAGAACAGCGCGCCGAGCAGGAGGACGGGGATGATGAGCGAGAGGATCGAGCCGAACCAGTTGTTGCCCGTCGGGACGTCGTTGTAGCCGCCCGGGAGGTTCGCGTTGTCGATCGCCTGGACGACCTCGTTGCCGCGCGGATCGACGTAGTAGAACTGGACGGACTTGCCCTTGTCCGACCCGCTGGGATCGACGTAGTCGTTCTTCAGCGTCAGGTCAACGCGCTCTTCGCCGTTGTTGATCTTGGCGGACTGGACTTTGCCGTCCTTGATGAGCTGCATGCCCACATTCGTGTCGACCGTCGCGCTCCCGCCCGGAGCCAGGGTTCCGAAGGCAATGAGGAGGAGGGCGATCACGACGAGGATCCAGATCCCCGGACCCTTGACAAAGCTTTTGACGTTCATGAACTCGGGGCCGAGCCCCGTCCCTTCTGTTGTGCCGCGGCGCCAGTAACTGCTGGGGTCCCCTGACCCTGCTGCCTTCTGCTGTCGAGCAGTACCGCAACAAGCTATACCGTTCGGAGACCTTCACGCACAGTGGCGGACAAAAGTTCCCCCCACGGAGCGCCGACGACGAATTCCTCGAGAGGGCGCGGGCCAGAGCTCTTGCCGCGCTACTCGTAGACGTGCGGCGCGAGGGTGCCGACGAAGTCGAGGTTGCGATACTTTTCGGCGTAGTCGAGGCCGTAGCCGACGACGAACTCGTTGGGGATGTCGAAGCCCACGTACCTGACGTCGATCTTGACCTTCGCCGCGGCTGGCTTCCGGAACGCAGTGCAGATCTCGACGGACGCGGTCCCTCTGGATTCGAGGTTTGTCTTGAGCCACGAGAGCGTGAGGCCCGAATCGATGATGTCCTCGACGATCAGCACGTGCTTGCCCATGAGGTCGGTGTCGAGGTCCTTGAGAATACGGACCACGCCGGAGGACTGCGTCCCCGAGCCGTAGGACGAGACGGCCATCCAGTCCATCGTGACGTGGCTGTGGAGAGCTCGGGCGAGGTCCGCCATGACCATCACGGCGCCCTTCAGCACTCCCACGATCAGCAGGTCACGGCCTGCGTAGTCCTCGTCGATCTGGGCGGCAAGCTCGGAGATCCGCTGCTGGATCTGCTCCCGGCCGTAGAGGACGTGCTTGAGGTCTGCCTGGACGTCTTGAGAATCCACGTGGGCTCCTGGGACTCGGTCTCGGCTGCGGCTCGGCCAGTGCCAGAAGGGCTAGGCCGCAAGCTCAGCGTCGGGGATGCGATACAAAGACTAGCTTCCCATACTCGGTTCCAGGCGCCGCATCCTTCCTCCGCGGCTGGCGGCGGACGCTCACGTGCCCCGGCACCTCGATCGGGCCCGCGGATCCGCGGCGGTCCAGGAGGTGTTCGACGGCGGCGAGCCGCTCGAACGTCGGCTGCCCTCCCAGCTCGACGACGGCGAGGGAGAGGACGCGAGCGCGGATTGCGCCCGGGAGGTCGCGAAGTTCCCAGCCGGGCAGGAGCAGCGTGCCGGGGTCGGTCCGCTCGACGAGCGAGGCGTAGACACGGGCGGCTTCGGCATCGAGGCAGTCCGCGTCGCGCCCGAGGATCGCGGCCGTCCGTGCGAGGCCCTCCGCGACGCCGGGCCCGAGCTCCGCTTCAAGGAAGGGCATGATGCCCATACGTACCCGCGACCGCATGTACCGCGGGTCCTCGTTCGTCGGGTCGAACCACGGCTCAAGGCCCTCGGCGGCACACACCTCCAGGGTGTCTGCGCGACGCAGCCCCAGGAACGGCCTCACGTACAGTCCCCGGACGCGGCGCATCCCCCCGAGCGAGCGCGTGCCGGATCCGCGGGCCAGCCCGAGCAGGACCTGTTCGGCTTGGTCGTCAAGCGTGTGCCCGAGCAGGACGCTCTGCGCGCCCCACTCGCGCGCCGCGGCCTCGAGCGCCGCAAGCCGCGCGGTGCGGGCCTCCGCCTCCGGCCCCTCCCCGGAGCGGCGCACCTCCACGGCGACCACCCGCACGGGCGAGAGTCCCAGCTCCCGGAGCACCTCCGCCGTCGTCCGCGCGACCTGCGCCGTAGCCTCTTGGAGCCCATGGTCGACGACGACGGCGCCCGCCTCGAGCGCGTGCCCGGCAACGTCGCGGCGACGGGCGAAATAGGCGACCGCGGCCGCGAGCGCGAGCGAGTCCGCGCCGCCCGAGCAGCCGACGAGCACGCGAGACGGCCAGTCAGCCTCTTCCAAGGCGGCCTTGACGGCATTCCGGGCACGTCCCACGGCGGGATTCAGCCGGCGCCGCGAGGGCGAGGCGGAGTCCCGGGAGCTCACCCCATCCTCGAGACCCACGCCTCAGGGGCGTGGATCTCCTCCTCGGTGGGCAGGTTCTCGGGCTGTTCCCAGATGCGGTTGAAGCCCTCCATGCCAATCCGGTCGACGACGGCGGTCACGAACTTCGCGCCGTCCGTGTACTGCCGCATTTTGGCGTCGAGACCGAGCAGCCGCCGGACAAACGATTCAAGGACTCCACGGTTCTCGCTGCGCGCGTTGTACCGCTGGCGGATGGTCCGCACGCTCGGGACGACGGCGGCGTCGACGGCGTCCATGACAACGCTCGCATGCCCCTCGAGGAGGCTCATGATCGCCGTCAGGTGCGAGATCGCGGCCTTCTCCGAGGGGTCCTGCAGGAGGTCGAGGATCGCGCCGCGGCTCGGAACCGGCTGGCCGGCGCCCGCCCACGGCCGGTCGCGGAGCGACTTCGCCGCCGCCGTGGCACGCTCCATGAGCGAATCCATGTTGCCGATCAGGCTGTCGGAGAGCTGGGCGACCTGCTCGAGGATGTGGCTCCGGAGCCACGGGGCCGAAGCGAACTGGACGCGGTGGGTCTGTTCGTGGAGACACACCCAGAGCCGGAAGTCCTCGGGGTCGACGTTGAGCTCGCGCTCGATCTGCACGATGTTCGGGGCGACGAGGAGCAGGCGGCCAGCCTCCGGGACCGTGGAGCCGGGCGCAAGCGCCGCGTACGGCTCGTATTGGCCGAGGACCTTGTTCGAGAGGAACGCCAGAACGGCGCCGAGCTGCGCGCCCGTGATCGCGCCGCCCATGCGCGCTGCAGACGGCGTGATCTCACTCGCCTTCTTCTCCACGAGATGCGTGAGGACGGGCCCGAGCATGACCTGGAAGCCCTGGGTGTTCGCCTTAGCCCACGATCCGCGGTCGACGACGAGGACCTGGGAGTCGCGCAGGTCCTCGGCCGCTGCGAGCCCGGTGATGCGGTGCACGTGGGGCACAGCGGCGTCCGCGAGCCGGCGGAGGCTTGCGACGGCGTCGGCTGCCTCCCACGGCTCGAGCTGCGGGCCGGGAGGGCTCAGACGCGCTGCCGTGGCGGCCGCGAGGTCCCAGTTGATGAGCTGCGGGGCCGTCTCATGGACATCCATACCCCCATCAGACCACACGGGGGCGACACAGCACACGGGCATGGGGCTGGCGCGCGGCCACGTTCGCTGAGGGCTGTGTTCGCTGCCCGGCGCGGTGTCTAGCGGCACCCGCAGCCAGCGAGGGCCGAGGCCGCGGCGTCGACGGCCGCCACATTCGTCGGGCTGCCGGGCGTGAGCCCGTTCCCGACGAACGAGAAGACGAGCAGCCTTCCGTCGGCGTCGACCACATACCCGGTGAGGCCGATGACGGTGTTGAGCGTGCCCGTCTTGGCCCGGACGAAACCAGCACCAGGCGAGTCGTATGGGTATCGCTTGGCGAGGGTGCCCGTGAGCCCCGCGACGGGGAGACCGCCGAGAACGCTCCGGAGGCGCGCGTCGTTGCCCGTCGTCATGCCGCGCATGAGCGCGGCGAGGTCGGCGGGCGAGATCCGGTCCGAGATGGCGAGACCGGACGCGTCGTCCAGCTGCAGCCCCGCCGTCGTTCCCAGAATCCGCTGCGCGGTGGCCTCCAAGAGGGACCGGGCGCCTTGGATGCTCGCCTCCCTGCCGCTCGCGGCGGCGGCGAGACGGGCGAGGGTCTCGGCCGCGTAGTTGTCTGACTGCTGGAGCGTGTAGGCGAGCTGGTCCGCGATGGGGGCCGAGGCGACGCTCGCGAGCTGCGGCGCCCCCTGCGCCGCCGAGGCGACGTTCACGCCGTCGGTCACGCTCACACCCGGTCCGAGCGCGGCGGCGAGCGCGTCGCGGAAGGCATTCCCCGCTGCCATCGCGGGGTCAGCCGGACGGGAGAACTCGTTGTTCGGGTCGGTGCGGGCGATGTTGAGCGCAATGGGGGCGATGGGTGCGATCTCGCCGGCCTGAACGTCCTCGGTCGCCCACGCGGGATTGAGGGGGGCGCCTGTGAAGAGCGACGTGTCGAGCTGGACCGATACCTGCCCGTGGACGGGTCCGAGCGCGGCGGCGGTCTCACGCGCGAGCGTCGCGAGGCCCGCGTGGCCCACGACCTGCCCGGGCTGCGAGTCGCCCGCGCCGAGGAAGACGTCACCGCCGGCCACGAGCACGACGCTTCCCGGGGCGCTCCCCCGAACGACGCGCGTGTGCAGGACCGCGTCCGGTCCGAGGGTTGTGAGCACTGCCGCGGCCGTCAGGAGCTTGAGGTTCGACGCCGGGGCCACCGGCTGGTCACCCGCCCGGCTGTACAGCACCTGCCCGGTCATCCCGTCGACCACCTCCCCGCCGAAGCTTCCGCCGTCCGAGACGAGCAGACCGTCGAGCTGCTTCGCGACCGAGGCGGGGGCCGGCTCCGGGGCCGTGCTCGCGAGCGGCGTCGCCCCCGCGAGGGGCGCGTTCGACGACGGCGGCGCCAACCACGGTGGCGTGCTGGCCGAGGGCGACGGGTGGGCGAGGAGCGGGGCGGGGAAGACCGGTCCGACGACTGCCCCGACGAGCGCCGCGACGACAACGACGAGGAAGGAGACGAGGCCCCAGGTCACGGCTCGATGAGCGCGGTCGGGCGGCGGAATCATGCTTTTGGTCCTGGGGTCGGGCTGTACGGCGGTCTGCGCGGTTCCCTGCGCAGTGGCACTCGCGCGGATGGGTTCTCGGTTGCGGGTTCCTGGCGCCGGGTTGTCAGCGGGTGGAAGGGCGCGCCCCCAGTGCAGATATCCTCAATACTAGTTGCCGCCCAAGACACTGACTGCCGCCACGGGCACGACCTCAAGGAGCACCATGAAGCACGACGTCACCATCGAGATCCCGCGCGGGTCCCGCGTCAAGTACGAGGTGGACCACGAGACCGGACGCGTCCGCCTGGACCGCGTCCTCTTCACCTCGATGCAGTACCCGACCCACTACGGCTACTTCGAGAACACGCTCGGGGAGGACGGCGATCCGCTCGACGCCCTCGTCTTCTACCCCGACGTCGACCTCTTCCCAGGGATCCTGCTCGAGGCGCGCCCCATTGCGATCTTCAACATGGAGGACGAGTCGGGCGGGGACGCCAAGCTCGTGTGCGTCCCCGCGGACAAGCGGTTCGACCACATCCAGGAGGCCTCCGACCTCGATGAGTGGCTTGTGAAGGAGATCGAGCACTTCTTCAGCCGCTACAAGGACCTCGAGCCGGGCAAGTGGGTCAAGCCTGCTGGCTGGGCCGACCGTGCGGCGGCCGAGGCCGAGCTCGAAGCGTCGATCAAGCGGTTCGGCGAAGGGCACTAGGAGCCCTCAGCCCCAGGACGGGACCCCACTCTCGGGTGGGGTCCCGTCCTTCGTGTTGAGACGCGAATTCCCCGGCCCAGCCCCCTCCGCCGCTAGGCTCGTGGCCATGTACACGGTCACGATCAATCAGCGCGACCGCGCACCGGGCGACCGTGTGCCCCAGCTCCTGCGCGCACTGGCCCGGCTCACGCCCGACGTCCCCCTTGCCCGGACGGTCGGCGACGAAGTCCAGGGCGTCTTCTCCACCCCCGAGCCTGCGGTCGACGCCGCGCTTTCCGCAATGCGCGCCGACGCGTGCGGCGGGGTTCGCTGGAACGTCGGCATCGGCGTCGGCCCCCTCGGCGAACCCCTGCCGACGGCGATGCAGGACGTCACGGGCCTCGGGCTCGTCTACTCCCGCCGCGCCGTCGAACGCGCCCAGCACATCAAGGACGAAGGCGCGGTCGCCGTCGACGGCCCGGACCGCGCACTCGCCGCGGAGGCGGGCGCCGTCCTCCGGCTGCTCGCGCTCACCGTCGCGCGGCGTACGACGGCGGAATGGCGGGTCCTCGAGCTACTGACGCCCGGGGTGCGGGGCCAGCAGAAGGCGGTCGCGGAGGCGCTCGGCATCACGGCGCAGGCTGTCTCGAAGGCGATCGCGCGAGCCCATTGGAACGAGGAGTTCGACGCGCGGCCTGCCGTCGCCCACCTTCTGCGGCTCATGCTCGAGCCGCGCTGACGGCTCGCGGGGGGCTGTGCGAGCTGAGTGTGCTCACATGAGCGAGCGCAGCACAGAGACCAGCCCGTCTGCCTCGACAGCGGACGTGACCTCGTTGGCCGCAGCCTTGACCTCGTGGGGAGCCTGGCCCATCGCGACACCGCGACCCGCCCATTGGAGCATCTCGATGTCGTTGCGCCCGTCGCCTACCGCCACCGTGTCCTCCGCGTCGATCCCCACCCGGCGCCGGATGAGCTCCAGGCCGCTCGCCTTCGTGACCCCTTGGGCGGCGATGTCGAGCCAAGGCGTCCAGCCGACCGAATACGTGACCCCGTGGAGGCCGATCGCCTCGACCGCATCGCCGAATTCCTCAGCAGTCGCGTCGGTGGAGAACACCACGAGGCGGACGGCCGCGAGTTCGAGGAGCTCCTCGAAGGAGACGCCTCTGGCCTCGACGCCGAAGCTCGGGTCCTGGAACCGTTCGGTCGAGTAGAAGTTCCCCTGATCGTCCTCGATGGCGTACTTGGCTCCGGGAAGACGATGGCGCAACGCGAGGAGCGCGGTCGAAGGGTCGAAGACGCGCCGGTCGATGACGGTATAGCCCCCATTCGACCCGGCTTCGATCCGCGTCACGACGCCGCCGTTCGAGGAGACGGCGTATCCGCGCTCGATGCCCAGCAGCTCGACGATCGGCAGGGTTGCGCCCAGGGAGCGTCCCGTGGCCACGACCACCTCGTGGCCGGCTGCGACGAGCTCGCGTCCCGCGGCACGCACCGCGGGGCTCATGTGGCCGTCATGATCCACGAGGGTTCCGTCCACATCGAGCGCGACGAGCTTGGGAAGTACTGAAATCGGCTGGTCATCGATGCCAGCCCTGATCGTTGTAGTCATGGATCTAGTGAACCACTAGACGCCGACAACGCCCCGAGCGGGCTGCACACAGAGCGTGAACGAGCGGTGAATACTCACAGGGATGCCCACAGTGTGGGTATTCATCTGAGCGCCACGGGTCTTCATCTGAGCGCCACGGCTTCTCGATCCGTCACTCCGTTATGCCCCGGGCTTCGGACTTCACCCCGCGCTTGAACGGGTGGCCTGGTCCGAATCCCGAGGTAGGGCTCTAGCTGGCTCGCGGAACCCCGGCTCGATGCAGGATCGCGGCGAACCGCTCCGGATGAAGCAGGTCGTCCCAGCCCCACCGGACAACTCGCTCACCCGCCGCCCTGATCTCGTCCTCTCGGCGTTTCTCCGCCGTCAGCACCTCGACTGGAGTGCGGCCGCTGAGATCTTCGGCCCTGGTGTACTTCATGAGGCCATCGAATTCCCCCACCAGCCGGAGCTTCGGCCAGTAGAAGTCGACTCGCGCGATACGGCGACCGTCGCGATGGATCCACACTTGGAGACTGGGAATCTCGAAGCCGAGTTCACGCATGAGAGCCCGGCTATAAGACTCCCCGACCGATTCGGCCTGCTCGTCGCCAAACCGGACCACGGCACTCATGCGCCGTCGTGCCGCCTCGGACGGCAGGCGGGAGACCAACCCCACCAACCCCTCGCGCGAGCGCACGACCGAGCGGAGCCCGCGGCCCGCCAGAACGGCGTCAACGATCACCACCGCATCGACGAAGGGGAGCCGGTGCAGGGTGTCCGCAAGTGCAAGATCGAACGGCTCGACTGGCAGGATCAGGCCGAGATTGGGGACGCGCAACGTCGCGGTACCGGTCCCTTCTCCGAGACGGTGCACATCGAGATGGCGCGCATCGGGGAAGCCGGCGGGGAGTCTGCCTGCTGCGGACCCAATGTCAGGGTGTTCCGCGAGAACGGCTGCCGGGTTGCCATAGAGACGAGAGACAGGCACCGAACCTACCGCTGAGCGTCGACGTGTGCGATAGCGGACGTGGGAGGGAACTTGACGCAGCTCGAGCCCCCATGCCATCAGCGCGGTTTCGCGGCACAGGGTCGGTGCCGGACCGGATACGGCGAGCGCGGCAGTGGTCAGCGCATAACGGTTCCAGGCGGTGCCCCTCAGCCACTCATCGGTGGGGAGGTAGACCCCTCGCCGCAATCGGACTAGATGTCCCGAGGCATACCCCCGACTCATCGATCGAGGATCACGGCCTGTTCGGGCCTCGGCGGCCGAGCTGTGGAAGCGGACAGTGGGAAACTGCATGGAACCAGCCAACTGCGTCGGACTGGAACCGCGCCATCGGGATTCTCCGTATGTGGACAACCAACAGATTCGCCCCGGCCTTCGGACATCGCCCCAAGTAGAAGCGTGGGGTTAAGTCCGAAAGCCGGGGCAATCGGGCAGTGCCAGGGAGCCGGGAGCCAAGGCCTTAGCCCGAGCCAGGGCTGCGGGGTCAGCGGACCGGCAGGACCTCGAGGCCGCCGAGGTAGGGACGGAGCGCGGCCGGGACGGTGACAGAGCCGTCCGGGTTCTGGTGGTGCTCGAGGATGGCCACGAGCCAGCGGGTCGTCGCGAGGGTCCCGTTGAGCGTCGCGACGCTGCGCGTTCCCTTGGGGGCGCCGTCGCCGTCGAACATCCGCTCGCGGATATTGAGGCGACGGGCTTGGAATCCCGTGCAGTTCGACGTCGACGTCAGCTCGCGGTAGCGGCCTTGTGTGGGAACCCAGGCCTCGCAGTCGAACTTGCGTGCCGCGCTCATGCCGAGGTCGCCGGCCGCGGTGTCGATGACCCGGTAGGGAAGCTCGACCTTCGCGAGCATCTCCTCCTCCCACGCGAGCAGACGGGCGTGCTCTGCCTCCGCTTCCTCGAGCGGGACATAGGAGAACATCTCGACCTTGTTGAACTGGTGCACGCGAATGATGCCGCGCGTGTCCTTGCCGTGCGAACCCGCCTCCCGCCGATAGCACGATGACCAGCCGGCGTAGCGGAGCGGGCCGCTCGAGAGGTCGAGGATCTCGTCCCCGTGATACCCGGCGAGGGAGACCTCGGAGGTGCCCACGAGGTAAAGGTCGTCTTCAGCGAGCCGGTAGATCTCGGCGTCGTGCTTGACGTCGAATCCCGTGCCCTGCATCGTTTCGGGACGGACGAGCGTCGGCGTGATCATGGGCGTGAAGCCGGCCGCGATCGCCTGGTTGAGCGCCATCTGGAGCAGCGCGATCTCCAGCCGGGCGCCTACGCCCTTGAGGAAGTAGAAACGCGCCCCGGAGACCTTGGCGCCGCGCTCCATGTCGATCGCGTCGAGCAGCTCTCCGATCTCGAGATGGTCGCGCGGCTCGAAGCCCTCGGCCGCGAAGTCACGGGGAGTCCCCACGGTCCTGACGACGACGTAGTCGTCCTCGCCGCCCGCCGGCACGCCGTCGATGACGAGGTTGGGGAACACCCTGATCAGCTCGTCCTGCTCAGCCTGGGCCGCGTCGGCGTCGGCGGAGGCTGACTTGACCTTCGCCGCGAGCGCCTTGACCTCGGCGAGCAGGGCTTGCTTCTCCTCGCCCTTCGCCGCTGCGACCTTCTTGCCGAAAGCGTTCTGCTCAGCACGCAGCGTCTCGTACTGGGTCAGGGCCGCCCGCCGGCGGGAATCAGCAGCGAGGAGCCGGTCCACAAGGGACTCGTCCGCGCCGCGTGCGCGCTGGCTGGCCCGGAACTTCTCGGGGTTCTCGCTGAGCTCTCGAACGTCGATCACGCCCCCTAGCCTAACGGGAGGCGCCCGTCCGTCCCGACGCCTCGGGATAGAGTGAGGAAACCATGCGCAATTGGGTCATCGCGGGAGCCGTAACGACGGCTGGGGCCGTCGCGGTCACCAGTTGGTGGGGCGTGCGCAGGCTCCGTGAGCAGCACAGCCGGAGCGCCGTGGGAGAGCCCGCCCAGACACCCCCGCCCGGCCGCCAACAGGTCGCAGTCATCCTCAACCCGACGAAGGCCCGCGCGGCCGAGGCCGAGATGCTCATCGAGGCAGCCTGCCGCGGCGCCGGCTGGCCCAAGCCCCTCGTCTTCGAGACGACGGCCGAGGATCCCGGCCACTCCATGACCCAGCGCGCGCTCGAGGCGGGCGCCGACGTCGTCATCCCCTGCGGGGGCGACGGGACGGTCCGGGTCGTCGCCGAAGCCCTTGCGGGCACCGATGTTGCCCTCGGCCTCGTACCGCTCGGCACGGGGAACCTCCTGGCGAGGAACATCGACTTGGACATCACGCGCATCTCGCAGTGCGTCCACACTGCCCTCTTCGGCAAGCAGCGACGGATCGACACCGCCACGATGTCGCTCGAGGACCGGACCACGGGAAGGAAGTCCACCCACACGTTCCTCGTGATCGCCGGCATGGGCATGGACGCGGAGATCCTGGGCGACACCAACGAGGACCTCAAACGCGCCGTCGGCTGGATCGCGTACACGGAAGCCGGAATCCGGCACATGCCGGGCCGGAGGCGCAAACGCGTGGACATCTCGCTCAACGACGGCGATTTCCAGACGCGCCGGATCCGCAGCGTCCTCTTTGCGAACTGCAGCAAGCTCCCTGGCGGTGTCGACTTCATCCCTGAGGCCTATATCGACGACGGGGTCCTCGACATCGTCGTCATGAGCCCCCGGAGCCTCATCGGCTGGATCGCCATGTACATCAAGATCACCTTCCAGCACAACCGGCCGCTTCCGGTCATGTCGTTCTACGGTGCCCAGAAGGTGCGTCTGCGCAGCGCGGAGCCTCTCCAGACGCAAGCCGACGGCGACCCGACAGGGCCCGCGACCGACATCGAGGTCGAGGTGCACCCGCTCTCGCTCCTCGTGCGCGTCACCCACTAGGCCTTCCGCGGCTGGATCACCCGCGGAGGATGGACCTCACCCAGGCCGCGCCGTCGTCGAACGCTGCATCGCTGTGATGGGCGGGGACGGTGGGTTCGACGCCGTCGGCCCGGGGATACGAGCCGAGGAACCGAGTCTGGGGGCTGAGCCGGTGCAGGCCAGCCAAGGCGTCGGCGACGCGGGCGTCGTGCGCGTGGCCCTCGGCGTCGATGCTGAAGAAGTAATGGCCGAGGTACTCGCCTGTGGGCCGCGACTCGATGCGGGAGAGGTTGATGCCCCGCGACGCGAACTGCTCGAGGATCTCCATGAGAGCGCCGGGATGGTCTTCCGGAAGCGGAACGGCCACGGTCGTCTTGTCTGCACCGGTCCGCGGCGGGAGGGAGCCCGGCCGGGAGACGAGGATGAAGCGGGTCACCGCACCCGGATTGTCGCCGATGCCCGCCGCGAGGACGTCGAGGTCACCGTGCTCGTCCGCCACAATCGGCCCGCAGATCGCGGCGTCCCCGCGGCCGCCCGAGCCGTCGAGAAGGGCGAGCGCACCCGCTGCGGTCGAGGAGGCCGGCTCATATTCCGCAGCGGGAATGTTCGCTCGCGCCCATCGCCGGCACTGCGCCCACGCGTGGCCGTGGGTGAAGACTCGCCGGACGTCCTCCAGCCGGGTTCCGGGACGGGCCACGAGAACGAAAGTGATCGGCACGAGTTCCTCGCGCACAATCCGCAGCTCGGGCCCAGTCGAGATCGCGTCGAGCGTCGCCGTGACCCCGCCTTCGACCGAGTTCTCGATCGGCACCATGGCCGCGTCGGCCCCGCCAGAGCGCACCAGGTCAAGGGCTTCGGGGACGCCCACGGAGGGGACGCGATCGGCCTCGCGTGCCCCGGGAACCTTGAGGAGCGCGGCCTCGGTGAACGTCCCAGCGGGACCGAGGAACGTGTAGAGCACTAGAGGACGGTGGGCTGCTGGCCGTTCTCCGACACCAGCGGGCGCCCCGACTCGAGCCACGCGTCCATGCCGCCAGCGACATTCATCGCCGAATACCCCTGGGCAACGAGCCAGCTTGTCACACGGGCCGAGCGGCCACCCGTGCGGCAGATGACGAGGAGGTCCTCATCCGGATCGAGCTCCCCGAGCCGCGCGGGCAGCTGGTCCATCGGAATGTGCACGGCTCCGTCAGCGTGCCCAGCCTCCCACTCATAGTCCTCACGGACATCGAGCAGCGTGCCGGCGGGCAGGGCGTCGACGCGCACGGATTCGAAGTCGGCCATGGCGGTCCCTTCTGTGAAGGCGAACGAAAAGCGATTCTCTTTCCAGCCTATAGTGGGTAGGCCGCAGCGGATGCCGGAAGGGAGGCTGCATGGACGACGGCGTTGGCCGGCTTTCCGCCCGCGGCCTCCGCGACGCCCTGCGCACCGGCGAACTCTCGGCGAGGGACGCCGTCGAGCACTTCCTGGACAGGATCGCCTCCCGCGGCCCGCACCTCGGCGCGTTCGTGATAGTGACCCCCGAATCCGCGATCGCCGAAGCCCGGGCTGCCGACGAGGCGCACGCTGCCGCCCGCAGGGCTGGGGACCTCGACTCCCTGCCGCTGCTCCATGGCATGCCGACGGCCTTCAAGGACCTCGTCGACGTCAAAGGCGTGCCGACGACGCACGGGAGCGCCGCCGTCGAGCCCCGCCCGGCACCCCACGACGCCCCCATCGTGGCCACCCTGCGGAAGGCAGGGGCCATCTCCCTCGGCAAGACCCAGGTGCCCGAGTTCGGGCTCACGGCCTACTCCGAGAACCGGGTTGCGCCGCCGTCGCGCAATCCGCATGGGCCAGCCCTCAGCTCGGGTGGATCCTCGGGGGGTTCGGCCGCCGCGGTGGCCGATGGGCTGCTCCCGTTTGCACCCGGCAGCGACGGCGGGGGCTCGATTCGGATCCCGGCGGCCGCCTGCGGCATCGTGGGCCTCAAGCCGGGCCGAGGGCTCGTGCCTCAGGCCCAAGCCACGGGCGACGCCGCGCGGCTCGTCGTCGCCGGGCCGCTCGCGCGCACCGCAGAGGATGCCGCCCTACTGCTCGACGCCCTCGTCGGCCCGCGGAACCAGAGCAGCGGTCAGGCGGCCGACGCGGACGCGCACGGGCGCCACGCGGCGTCGTATGCGGACGCGGTGGTGCTCCAACCAGCGCGACTCCGCATCGGCGTCGCCCTCGCGAGCCCTTGGGACCAGCGGTACCGCATCCACCCCGAGCCTGAGGCGCTCGAAGCGCTCGGCGCCGCCGTCACCCGCATGGAGGCGGAGGGGCATCTGGTGGGCGAGGCCGACGTCCGCTACGACAACCGCTACCCCGACGCGTTCACGGCGGCGTGGACGGCGGGAGTGGGGACTCTGCGCCTCGCACCTCACCGCGAGCCGCTCCTCACACCCTTGACCCGTGCGTTCCGGCGGCGCGCCCAACAGCGAAGCCGGGCCAAGCTCGATGAGTCGCTCCAGTTCCTGCGGCGCTTCGAGCGCGACACCATCGCCCAGTACGCCCAGTGGGACGCCATCCTCATGCCCGCCCTGGCGCAGACCCCGCGACCGGTCGGCTGGTTCTCCGGGCCCGAATGGCAGACGACGGCGGACGACGACTACGCAAGGCAGTGCGAGTTCGCGCCGTGGTCGTCGATGGTCAACGTCTGCGGCCTTCCCGCAGTGAGCGTGCCCACCGCGTGGACCGGTCTGGGCCTGCCGATGGCCGTCCAGCTTGTCGGGCCGATCGGGTCGGAGGCGCGGCTGCTTCAGCTCGCCCGGATCCTCGAGACGCCGAAGCCGCCCCCCGCGGGCACGGGGCGCGGCCCGTCGGGGGCTTGAGGGTCGAGGCGTCAGTAGTTGTAGCCGTACTGGCTGATCGAAGCGATCCCGATCACGATGAATGCAATCACGACCACCGTGATCAGTAGGCAGAAATAGCCCGTCGCGAGCCCGGCGATCGCGAAGCCCCGCCCGGCCGGCTCACGTGCGAGCGCAAGGTGGCCGAGCACGATTGCCGCGACCTGCGGGAAGAGCAGGAAGCCGAAGCCCAGCAGGGACGCGATGCCGCACACCATCGATGCGATGCTGAGGGTCCGTGGCTCGGGTTGGGCGTACGCGTAGGGCTGCGGATACCCGGGCTGCTGGTAGCCGGGCTGCTGGTAGTCGTAAGACGACGGATACTGCTGGCCGTACGGGCTCTGGCCGTAGGCGCTCGCACCGTACGCGCTCTGGTCGTGCGGACTCGGGTCGTACGCGCTCTGGTCGTACGGGCTCTGGCCTTGACCGGATTGGCTAGGCCCGTACGGGCCCTGGCCGTAGGGGCCCTGGCCGTGGCCGTACGGAGAAGCAGAGGCTCCGGCAACGCTGGGGGCCTGGGGAACCGGCGGGATGGGGCGGGTGGCATGGCGATGCTCGCGCGAGATGGGCTCGGTCGGGCGCTCGTCTGCGGGCGACCCTGACGGCTCAGGCTGATCGGGGCCCTGATGGGTCTCGGACACGTCTCCCCCTCTGTCTCGAAGCGCTTTCGCCGGTCCGGAAGAGTCCGGCGCGATGCTGGCACCAGCCTACTCGCGGCGGCTCGCCGGGCAACGACAGCCGGACCAGGCGGGGGCTCGGCCAGAAATGTCGGTGCCGGTCCCTAGCGTGAACGCATGATGAGAGCGCCCTCTGTCCCGACCCCGCCACCACGGCAGCACGCGATCCCTCCTTACCTCTTGGAGCGCCTCTCGCAAACCGACGCCGACGCCGTCCCGTCGGCCGTCGCCGCGAGGGCAGGCTTCGGGGCCGTCGCCGAGCTCGCGGAGCGCACGCTCCGCACCGACGAGAGGATCCGGCGACGGCGCACGGACGACGGCGACGGGTCGCCTCAGTCTGGCGGCGCGGGTCTCCGCCGCGAGATCACCGATGCGGACGGCGAGGAGAACCTCCCGGGACGGCTCGTGCGCAAGGAGGGTCAAGGACCGGTGGAGGACCCCGACGTCAACCGGGCCTACGACGGACTCGGTGCGACCTACTCTTTCCTCGAGGAGACGTTCGGGCGCTCAAGCTTGGATGGCGAGGGGCTGCCCCTCGAGGGAACCGTGCACTACGGGGCGGGCTATGACAACGCGTTCTGGGACGGGACGCGGATGGTATTCGGCGACGGAGACGGGCGCGTGTTCAACTCGTTCACTTCGTCGCTGAGCATCATCGCGCACGAACTCGGCCACGGCCTCTTGCAGTACACGGCGGGGCTCGCCTACGAGGGGCAGTCCGGCGCACTGAACGAGAGCTTCGCCGACGTGATCGGCGTACTCGTCGAACAGCACACTCGCGGCGAGAGTGCCGAGGAGGCCAGCTGGATCGTGGGCGAGGGGATCTTCGCCCGAGGGGTTCGGGGGGTCGGCGTCCGCTCCCTCGCAGCTCCGGGAACCGCCTACGACGATCCTGTGCTGGGGAAGGACCCGCAGCCAGCGCACATGGACCGCTACGTGCGAACGCGCGAGGACAACGGCGGAGTGCACGTCAACAGCGGCATTCCGAACCGAGCCTTCTACCTCAGCGCGATGGCCCTCGGCGGCAACGCGTGGGAACGCGCGGGCCGGATCTGGTACGAGACGGTGGCGGGGCAGCAGCTGCCACCTGAGATCGACTTCAGCGGCTTCGCCCGTGAGACTGTCCTCGTGGCGGGGCGGCTCTTCGGACGGGATTCCGCCGAGGAACGCGCGGTCCAGGAGGGCTGGGAGACCGTGGGGGTCCCCTTCTGGTTGCCAGCGCCCTCGTCCTAGCCGAAGAGCCAGTCCGGGAAGGAGATGGGCCACTGTGAGGGTCAGCGTGTCGCGGAGCGGTGGGGTCGCCGGGATAACCCGAAGTGCGGCCGTCGAGTTCGCCATGAGGGGTGACCGCTCGCCGTCCGACAACGACTGGGCCGCCCTCTACCGCGCGGCCCGCACCCAGACGGGGGAACTCGCGGGCGACGGCGGGCCGGGCCTCGCGCGCGACGCGTTCCAGTGGACGGTGAGACTAGGACGCCAACGCGTCGAGGTGCCGGACAGAGGCCTCACGGGTCCTCTCCGGGAACTCGCCGAACGCGTGCTGGCGGAAGGCGCATGACGCCGTCGTGGGTCCTTTCCGCCGGAGCTTCCTGAAATCTTCAGGCGGACGACACCCAGCGTCGGCGTTCTCTGCCAAGCTATGGGCATGGCTAACCGAGCAGGCACCGTTGCCCTTCCCAGTGACCTCGTCGATATCACGGCACTTCTCGATGCCTATTACGACATCTCCCCGGACCTCAGCGACCCCGGCCAGCGGGTGGCGTTCGGGACATCGGGCCACCGAGGCTCGAGCCTCAGGGCCTCGTTCAACGAGAAGCACATCGCCGCGATCACCCAGGCCATCGTCGAGTACCGGGCCGGGCAGGGCATTCGCGGACCGCTGTTCCTCGCGAAGGACACCCACGGTCTGAGCGAGCCGGCAACGAACACCGCCCTCGAAGTGCTCGCTGCGAACGGCGTGACGGTCCTCGTCGACGCCCGGCACGGCTACACCCCCACCCCCTCTCTGAGCCACGCGATCCTCAAGTACAACGCGGGCCGCGCGGAGGATGACCCCGCGCGTGCAGACGGCATCGTCGTGACACCGAGCCACAACCCGCCCGCCGATGGGGGCTTCAAGTACAACCCGCCGCACGGCGGCCCAGCGGACACCGATGCGACGAGCTGGATTGCGGACCGGGCTAATTCGCTCCTCGAGGCGGGCCTCGAGGGTGTCAGGCGGGTCCAGCTCCAGGAGGCGCTTTCCGCCGATACGACGGGTCAGTACGACTTCCTCTCCAACTACGTCGACGACCTTCCGCTCGTGCTCGACATCGCCGCCATTCGCGACGCCGGGGTCCGGATCGGAGCCGATCCTATGGGCGGTGCCTCCGTGGACTACTGGGGTGAGATCGGCGAGCGCCACCACCTCAATCTCACGGTCGTGAACCCGACCGTCGATCCCCAATGGGCCTTCATGACGCTGGACTGGGACGAGAAGATCCGGATGGACTGCTCCTCCCCCTCGGCGATGGCCGGCCTGATCTCGAAGGTCAACTCGGGCGATACGAAGTTCGACATCGCCACGGGCAACGATGCGGACGCCGACCGGCACGGCATCGTCACGCCCGACGCCGGTCTCATGAATCCCAACCACTACCTCTCGGTCGCGATCGACTACCTCTACCGCAACCGTTCGGGCTGGCGCCCCGACGCGGTCGTCGGCAAGACGCTTGTGAGCTCGTCGATGATCGACAGGGTCGCGGAGGGCCTCGGCCGGAAGCTCGTCGAGGTGCCGGTCGGGTTCAAGTGGTTCGTGCCCGGCCTGCTGAGCGGTGAGGGCGCGTTCGGCGGCGAGGAGAGCGCAGGGGCGAGCTTCGTGAAGCTCGACGGCGGGGTGTGGACGACGGACAAGGACGGGATCCTCCTGTGCCTTCTGGCCTCGGAGATCCAGGCCGTGACGGGGCAGAGCCCGTCCCAGCGCTACGCCGACCTTGCCGCCAAGTACGGGTCGCCGTCGTACGCGCGGATCGACGCCGCCGCCAACCGCGAGCAGAAGGCAAAGCTCGGGAAGCTCTCGGCGTCCGACGTGACGGCGACCGAACTCGCTGGGGAGCCCATCACGGCGAAGCTCACCGAGGCGCCCGGGAACGGGGCGAAGATCGGGGGCCTCAAGGTGACGACCCAGAACGCGTGGTTCGCCGCCCGCCCCTCCGGCACGGAAGACGTCTACAAGATCTACGCCGAGTCCTTCAAGGGCGAGGAGCACCTCAAGCAGGTCCAGGCCGAGGCGAAGGCGCTCGTCGATTCAGTGATCGCCTAGCACCCCCGTTGCGCCGTCACGTCCGCAGGGTTCACACCCTGCGGACGTGACGGCGCAAACGTTGGGGGGTGATCGCGATCATATACTTAGCAAGAGTAATGAACTATGCTAACTATCGATGATCACTCCACCAGCCACCCCAGACCTCGAAGCCGTCCCGGACCTCGGCGAGCTAGCCGTCGAACTGCGCGTGGCCATCATGCGCACGTCCCGGGTGCTCCGCACCCAGGCAGGCAGCGACGTCGTCACCCCCGGCCAGACCACGGTGCTCGGCCTCCTCGCCAAACGCGGGCCCCAGACGATGCGCCAGCTCGCGGACGCCGAACGCGTCCAAGCACCGAGCATGACGCGCACCGTCAACGCCCTCTCGGCACAGAATCTGGTCGAGCGGACCGAGAACCCGACCGACGGCCGCCAGGTCGTCGTCTCGGTCACCCCAGAGGGCGTCGCTGTCCTCGAGGAATCGCGGCGCCTGCGATCCGCGTGGCTCGCCAGCCGGCTCGAGGGGCTACCCGATCGAGACAGGGCCGTCATGCACCGCGCCGCCGAGATCCTCGTGGAGATGTGTGCCCGATGAGCAAGACCTTCAGCGCCCTCCGCCACCCGAACTACCGCCTCTGGGCCGCAGGCGCGCTCGTTTCCAACATCGGCACGTGGATGCAGCGCGTGGCCCAGGACTGGCTCGTCCTCACCCAGCTCACCCAGCACGACGGCGCGGCCGTCGGCGTCACGACTGGCCTCCAGTTCCTCCCGATCCTCATCCTCGGACCGTACGCGGGCGTCGTCGGCGACCGGCTCGACAAGCGCAAGCTCCTCATCGGCACCCAGAGTGCCATGGGCGCCCTCGCGCTCCTGCAGGCGGTGCTCGTGCTCTCGGGCACCGCGCAGCTGTGGCAGATCTACGCGATCGCGCTGCTCCTCGGCGTCGCGAGCGCCTTCGACGCCCCGGCACGGCAGGCCTTCGTCTCCGAGCTCGTCGGACGGCAGGACGTGCCCAACGCGGTCGCACTCAACAGCGCCTCCTTCAACCTCGCCCGCCTCGCCGGACCCGGAGTCGCGGGTCTCCTGATCGGGGTCATCGGCACCGGGTGGGTGTTCTTCCTCAACGCCGTCTCGTTTGCGGCCGTCATCGCCTCCCTCACCAAGCTCCGGGTTGACCTCCTCGAGCGTTCCGCGCCCGTCCCGCGAGGGAAGCACCAGATCATCGAGGGCCTGCGGTACGTCCGCACGCAGCCGCGGACGGTCCTCATCCTCGCGATGGCCGGCGTCGTCGGGATGTTCACGCTCAACTTCCAGGTCACGAACGCGCTCATGTCCGCGAACGTCTTCCGCACGGGTCCGGACGCCTACGGCCTCCTCGGCTCGGTCATGGCGGTCGGCACGTTCGCGGGTGCGCTGCTCTCCGCGAGGCGTCGGAACCCTCGAATGAGCCTGCTCGTCGCCGCCGCGATCCTCCTGGGCATCGCGACCATTGTCGCCGCCGCCATGCCGAGCTACTTCTGGTTCGCCGTCCTGCTCGTCCCGGTGGGCCTGTCCTCGATGACGTTCCTCAACCTGTGCAACACGATCGTCCAGCTCAACACGGACGCCCGCTACCGGGGGCGCGTGCTCGCGCTGTACATGGCCGTCATCCAGGGCGGAACGCCCATCGGCGCTCCGATCATCGGCTGGATCGCCAATTCGGCCGGTGCACGCTGGTCGATCCTCATCGGTGGCTTCGCAGCGCTTGTCGCAGGAGTCCTGGGCGTCGTAGCACTCGCCCGGTGGGGTGAGGGGACCCTCCGCGACCAGCTGCGCGCGGTCTGGGCCGCGAGGCGCGACGACGAGCTGGCCGAGGAAGCGACCGGGAGTTCCTTCCATGCCGCTGGGGACACGGGGGCACGGGCCGTCAAGTCCTGCTCGGCGAAGGAACCCCGGACCGCCACGGGCTCGACCGCTCGGATCGCGACGGGGAGCATCCCGCGTGTGGCTCCTCCACGGCGCCCTGAACGAGCCCACGGCAGCTGACCGAGGATCCGGGAAGCCGGCGTCCTGGGAAGCCAGGGGACAGCTGACCCCCCGTTGCCAGTTGGCAGCGGGGGGTCAGCCTTGCATCAGAGGGTCTCGACGACGTCCTCGTAGGCGAACTTCGCCTTCACCGGGCCGAAGGCGTCGGCGCCCGGGAGGCCGATGTTGACCACGAGGAAGCTCTTGCGACCGCCCTGCGGGAAGAACTCGGCGTCGATCGCGTCGAAATCGGCGCCCGTCATGGGGCCGGCGGCGAAGCCGAGGGCGCGCACGGCGAGGATGAAGTAGCCCGCCTGAAGGTGGGCGTTGTCGCGGCCCGTGCCATAGCGGAGGGACTCGTCGGCGTCGTACATGGACTTGACGCGGAGCGCCGCCGGGAGGAACTGCTCCCACTTCTCGTGCCACTCGGTGTCGAACGCGAGGACCGCGACGAGGGGAGCGTTGCGCGTCTTCTCCTGGTTGCCGGGCATCATGTGCGCGACGAGCCGCTCCCGGGCCTCAGCGGAACGGATGTACGTGACCCGAAGGGGCTGGTTGTTGAAGGCGGTCGGGCCGAACTTCGTGAGCTCGTAGATGGCCTGCGCCTGCTCCTCTGTCACCTCTCCGGTGAACGAGTTCGCGGTGCGGGCTTCGACGAACAGGGCGTCGACGGCGGCTGCGTCCAGCGCGGCTTCCTGATGGGCAATGCTCATGGGTTCTCCTTCTTCACGACGACGACGGCGGCCGAGGCGACCGCCCTCTCAAGGGGTGAAACCCGCCGTCGTTCGCTAGGCTTCCACCATCGGCGGTGAGATTCGACACACGCAGGCCGCCCCTCCCGTTCGGCTGGCTCAAGCGCACGAGTAGGATTTCTCCGGCATCCCCCACATTTCCCGCATTGGAAGGCGCCCTGCATGAGCCTGCTCGGAACCAGATGGAAGCTTCACGGAGACGGTCGCACCGTCCGCCCCGGCGAGGTCGTCGCGCCGCAGGAGCGGCTCGCGTGGCCACTCACCATCGGCATCGGCCTCCAGCACGTGGTCGCGATGTTCGGGGCGACGTTCCTCGTCCCGATCCTCACGCACATGCCCCCGGCCACGACGCTCTTCTTCTCGGGTGTCGGCACCCTGCTGTTCCTGGTCATCACGCAGGGACGGGTTCCCAGCTACCTCGGATCCTCCTTCGCGTTCATCGCACCGATCCTCGCCTCCCAGCAGCAGTTCGGCGTTGCGGGCGCGCTCGGCGGGGTGGTCGCCGCCGGGATCGTCCTCGCGCTCGTCGGCGCCGTGGTCCAGGCGTTCGGGGCGCATTGGATCAACATCGTCATGCCGCCGGTCGTGACTGGCTCGATCGTGGCGCTCATCGGCCTCAACCTCGCGCCCTCCGCGAAGCAGAACTTCGTTGCGGCCCCCGTCACGGCCTTCGTGACGCTCCTCGCCATCATCCTCGCGAGTGTCCTCTTCCGCGGGATCCTCGGCAGGCTCAGCATCCTCATCGGCGTCGTCGTCGGCTACGTCGTGGCCATTGCGCGCGGCGAGGTCAACTTCTCCAAGGTCGACTCCGCAGCCTGGATCGGCCTCCCCCACTTCCAGACGCCAGCCTTCCATCTCGGCGTGCTCGGCCTGTTCGTCCCAGTGGTGCTCGTGCTGGTCGCAGAGAACGTCGGGCACGTCAAGAGCGTCTCCGCCATGACGGGCCAGAATCTCGACGGGGTAGCCGGACGGGCGCTCATCGCCGACGGCGTCGCGACCCTCCTCGCGGGCCTCGGCGGAGGCTCCGGCACCACGACCTACGCGGAGAACATCGGCGTGATGGCGGCGACGAAGGTGTACTCGACGGCGGCCTACTGGATTGCCGGCCTGTGCGCGCTCCTGCTCAGCTTCTCCCCGAAGTTCGGCGAGCTCATCGCCACCGTCCCGCCGGGGGTGCTCGGCGGGGCCGCAACGATGCTCTACGGCATGATCGGAGTGCTCGGAGTCAAGATCTGGGTCCAGGGCAGGGTCAACTTCTCGAACCAGATCAACATCACGACGGCGGCAGTCGCCCTCATCATCGGGGTCGCCGACTACACGTGGAACGTGGGCCAGCTGAGCTTTGCGGGGATCGCGCTCGGTTCGGCGGCGGCGCTGCTGATCTACCACGGCATGACGGGGCTCGCCCGATGGCGCGGCACGGTGCGAGAGCCGGAGACCGAGCGCGCCTAGCGGGACCTGCCGGAGGCCGGGCTCTCGGCGGCGGTGGGGCGGCTGCGCGCCCGCGCGGCGAGTCCCGCGCCGCCGAGGACCTGCCCGCGGCCGTCGCTCTCAGGCAACATCACGGCCAGTCTCCGGCGGTCGGCTCAGACGCCGGCCAGGAGCTCCGCCACCGCGCGCCGGACGTAGGCGGCGCCCTCGGCTATCGCCTCCGCTGCGCTCGGCGCGAGGTCGACGAGTGCGCCCGCGACCTCGATCC
>NZ_DAIUJO010000013.1:0-46592 GCF_036848755.1 Sinomonas sp.
GCGGCGCACGGGCAGCCTTCCGCGAGCGATCTCCCGCGGGAACCCGTTCGTGCCGTGCGGCTCCGCTCACGAGACGGAGTGGTGCCCGGTTCCCAGACGGACGACCTCGAGGAGCTCGCCGCTCAGGCGCGCGGGCTGGGACGCGGAGCGCGCGAACGTTCCGGCGCGTGGCCGGGGAAGGTGCTTGAGCTCGCGGCCGAGCTCGGGCGCTGGGCCCCCCATCCGGGGGAGGGGGAAACGCTTGCCCTCTGGGACCTCCTTGCGACCCTCGGAGCGGCGGACCTCGGCGTCGCACGGGCCGTCGAGCCGCATCTCGACGCGCTCGCGATCCTGCACCAGGCCGGCCAGCGGCCTGAAGAGGCGACGACGTGGGGAGTCTTCGCAGCCGAGGGCAGGAATGCGCGCCTCGAGGCGCGCGAGACGCAGGATGGTTGGCGACTCGACGGCGTCAAGCCGTGGTGCTCGTTGGCCGGCTCGGTGAGCCACGCCGTCGTGACCGCCTACACGGGCGAGTCGAGCCGACGCGCCTTCAGGATCCGCCTTGCGTCGCCCGGCGTCGTCCGCGAGCCGGTCCCTTGGACTGGGCACGGACTTCCCGGCATCGTCAGCGCTCCCGTGCGCTTCGAGGATGTGCCCGCGGAATCCGTGGGAGTCGACGGCTGGTACCTCGAGCGCCCGGGCTTCGCGTGGGGCGGGATAGGGGTGGCCGCGGTCTGGTTCGGCGGGGCCGTGGGGGTGGCCCGTCGGCTGTGGTCGGGGTACTCGTCGCGGGGCCCCGACCAGATCGGACTGTCCCAGCTCGGCGCGGTGGACCTGGCGCTCGGCACGGCCCGTGCCGCGCTCGCCGAAGCGGCCGACGACGTCGATGCAGGCCGCGCCGAGGGCGGCGCCGGCGCCGTGCTCGCCCTGCGCGTCCGCGGCGTCGTCGCCGGGGCCGTCGAGCTGATCCTCGCAGCGGTCGATCATGCGCTCGGACCCGCTCCGCTCGCATTCGAGGATGAACACGCCCAGCGGGTCGCCGATCTCCGCCTGTACGTTCGCCAGCATCACGCAGAACGCGACCTTGCAGCACTCGGCCGATCGCTCCTCGCCGAGGGGAGCATGCCGTGGTGACCTTCAGCCACTGGGAGGCCGGCACGCCCGAATCTGATTGGCGGGACGACTCCACAATCCGCGATGCCCCCGACCTCGACCTCGAAGACTATGGACGGCTCGTCGTCCTCGCGGCCCATCCGGACGATGAGACGCTCGGCGCGGGAGGCCTCATCGCCGAAGCCGCGCGCCGCGGCTGGCCCGTCGACGTCGTCATCGCCACCGACGGCGAGGGATCCCACCCCCGCTCGCCGACTCACTCCCCGCCGGAGCTCGCCGCCATCCGTCGGCGCGAGGTCGAGGCCGCCGTCCGCTCTCTCGCCCCCGCCGCCCGGATTCACCGCTTGGGCATCGCGGACGGTGGCGTCGCCGAGGGCGGGGAGGCCCTGGCCCGGGCATTGCATGCCGTGCTCCACGAAGCCGCAGTCGACGGCGCGCCCGAGGCGGGCACGGCCGAGTGCCGCCGAGCCGCCGTCGTCCTCGCCGCGCCCTGGCGTGGCGACGGCCACACGGATCATGACGCCGCGGGTGAAGCCGCCGCTCGCGTCGCCCAGGGCACCGAGGCGCTCCTCGTCGAATATCCGGTGTGGCTGTGGCACTGGGGAACGCCAGCTGGTGAGGATGCGCCCTGGGACCGGGCGCGTCGCCTGCGCCTCGACCCGGACCTGCGCGCGAGGAAGGCGGCGGCGCTTGGGATGCACAGGAGCCAGACGGAGCCGCTGTCCGACCTGCCCGGCGACGAAGCCCTCTTGAGCCTGGGGATGCAGGAGCACTTCGACCGAGACGCCGAGCTCTTCTTCGTCGGGGCGCCCCGGGACGCGCGGGCGGTGTTCGACGAGCTGCACACGGCAGACGCCGACCCCTGGCGATTCGAGACGAGCTGGTACGAGGCACGCAAGCGCGCCCTCACCCTCGCTTCGCTCCCGTCCCGGCGATACCGGCGCGCGCTCGAGCTGGGCTGCTCGAACGGCGTTCTCACGGGAGAACTTGCGCAACGGGCCGACGCGGTCGTCGCCACCGACGTGAGCCAGCGGGCGCTGGACCTCGCGGCCGCCCGCCTGCCCGCCGCTGCCTCGATCACCTGGGAGCGCCGTCGGCTTCCGGGCGAATGGCCGGACGGACGTTTCGACCTGATCGTTGTATCGGAAGTCGGGTACTACTTCTCCCATGACGAGTTCGAGGACGTGGTGCGGCAGTGTCTCGCCAGCCTCGACGACGACGGCGCCCTCGTGGCGTGCCATTGGCTCGGCCCGATCGAGGGCTGGACGCTCACGGGCGCTGAAGTGCATGGGCGCCTTCGCGCTGAACCCAGCCTCGCGTTGCTCGCCCACCACGAGGAGGAGGATTTCGTGCTCGACGTCTTCGTGAGGCCACCGGCCGTGTCTGTTGCGCGGCGCGAGGGCATCGCGTGAGCCCCTCTTGCGCGGCACGCGGACGGGGGGAGCTCCGCGAAGTGGTCGTCGTCATCCCTGCGAAGGACGAGGAGGAGCTGCTCCCGCGCTGCCTCGCGTCGGTCGAGGCCTCACTCCGGGTGCTCACCCGCTCGCGGCCCCGTGTCAGGACCTCCGTCACGGTGGTGCTCGACGGCTGCCGCGACGGCTCGGCGGAGGTGATCTCGGGCTGGCCGAACGTGCGGGGAATCGATCTTGAGGCCGGCAGTGCGGGGGCGGCCCGCGCGGCGGGCGTGAAGGAGGCCTTGGCCTTCACCGCGGCACCCCCCGAGAACGTGTGGATCGCCTCGACTGATGCCGACAGCGCCGTCCCGGAGCCGTGGCTCCTCCATCAGCTGGAGGTCGCCGATGGGGGAGCCGACCTCGTGCTCGGCACCGTGATCCCGGATCCGGCTGACGTCGATCCCCGCCGCTACGCGAAATGGCTCGCTGTCCACCACCTCGCCGACGGGCACGGGCACGTGTTCGGCGCGAACCTGGGCATTCGCGCCGACGCCTATCTCGCGATCGGCGGCTTTCCGGACGTTCCGTCCGGCGAGGACGTCACGCTCGCCGAAAGGGCCAGGGAACTGGGGATGGTCGTGAGAGCCACAGACGGTGCCCGGGTCCTCACGTCGGGCCGCCTTTCCAGCCGGTCGCGCGGGGGATTCGCGGACTTTCTCGCCGCCTTCTGATGTCTTGTCATCTGAGACGGGTTGTTCAAAATGTGGATGGCGTTCCTACCGTGGGACTATGACGCAGACTCTCGACCTAGCAGTGATCCCCGGCGACGGCATCGGACCCGAGGTCACGGCGGAGGCCCTCAAGGTCCTCCACCGGGCCCTTGAGGGGACGGACGTCGACGTCAAGGAGACTCATTACAGCCTCGGAGCACAGCACTGGCTCGCCACAGGCGAGACGCTTCCCGGTGACGTGCTCGACGATATCCGCGGCCGGGACGCGATCCTGTTCGGGGCCGTCGGGGCTGCTCCTGGGGACACCCGCATCCCTTCCGGGATCATCGAGCGCGAACTGCTCCTCAAGCTGCGGTTCACGCTCGACCACTGCGTCAACCTGCGTCCGTCGCGGCTCTACGCGGGCGTCGGCAGCCCGCTGGCCGCTCCGGGAGAGATCGATTTCGTCGTGGTGCGCGAGGGCACTGAGGGTCCCTACGTCGGCAACGGCGGTTCGATGCGAACCGGCACCCCACACGAGATCGCCACCGAAGTGTCGGTGAATACGGCCTACGGGGTCGAGCGAGTCGTCCGCGACGCGTTCAGGCGCGCTGCGTCACGCCTTCGGAAGAAGGTCACGCTCGTCCACAAGCACAACGTCCTCGTCCACGCGGGCCACCTCTGGAAGCGGACGGTCGAGGCCGTGGCGGCCGAGTTCCCCGAGGTCGAGCATGACTATCTGCACGTCGATGCCGCCACGATCTTCCTCGTGACCGATCCGTCCCGCTTCGATGTCATCGTGACGGACAACCTGTTCGGCGACATCCTCACCGACCTCGCCGGGGCCGTCACGGGAGGCATCGGACTCGCGGCGTCCGGCAACATCAACCTCGACGGAACGGCGCCGTCCATGTTCGAGCCCGTCCACGGCTCGGCCCCCGATATCGCAGGCCAGCAGAAGGCGGACCCGACCGCAGCGATCCTCTCGGCGGCGCTCCTGCTCGACCACGTCGGCCTGGGCGAAGCGGCGGCGCGGATCGAGGCCGCCGTGCGGGCTGACGTCGAGTCTCGGACGCCGGGGCAGGAGCGCTCGACGGCGGAGGTCGGCGACGCGATTGCGAGCAGGGTCTGAGGCGTAAGCTGTAGGGACTGACAGCCCCGTCGCCGCGGGCGCGCGTGCCGCGGAAAAGAACGCGCACAAGCGGGATCAAGGCGCAGGATGATGTGGAGGAAGCATGACTCAGAACGCCGTCGGCGTCGACTTCGCGCAGCGGCTCACCGAGAATCCGACGACCGCTGAGAGGCGCGCCGCGATCCTCGAGGATCCCGGTTTCGGCAACTACTTCACCGACCACACCGCAGTGATCGACTGGACGATGGACGCCGAAGGCCGGGGTGGCTGGCACCACGCCCGCATTGAGCCCTACGGCCCCATCGCGATGGACCCCGCGGCAGCCGTGCTTCACTACGGCCAGGAGATCTTCGAAGGCCTCAAGGCCTACCGCCATGCCGACGGCAGCGTGTGGACGTTCCGTGCCGAGGCCAACGCGCACCGGTTCAACCGCTCGGCGCAGCGCCTCGCGTTGCCCGAGCTTCCGCCGGAGCTGTTCATCGAGTCCCTGCGCCAGCTCGTCTCGGTCGACAAGGAGTGGGTGCCGAGCGGTGACGGCGAGGCGCTGTACCTGCGCCCGTTCATGATTGCCACCGAGGCCTTCTTGGGGGTGCGGCCGGCCCGCGAAGTCTCGTACCGCGTCATCGCCTCGCCCGCCGGAAACTACTTCGGCGGCGCGCTCAAGCCCGTCTCGATCTGGCTCTCGGAGCACTACGCCCGCGCGGGCCACGGCGGCACGGGCGAGGCGAAGTGCGGCGGCAACTATGCGGCGTCGCTCGCGGCCCAGCTCGAAGCCGAGGCCCACGGCTGCAAGCAGGTGCTCTTCCTCGATCCGTTCAACGACAACGCCGTCGAGGAACTCGGCGGGATGAACATCTTCTTCGTCTTCACCGACGGCCGGGTCGTGACGCCTGCGCTCAACGGCAACATTCTGCATGGCGTCACGCGGGACTCGGTGCTCCAGCTCGCGTCGGATCGCGGCCTCTCGGTCGAGGAGCGCAAGATCACGATCGACGAGTGGCGCGCGTCGGTCGCCGACGGCACGCTTGCGGAGGTCTTCGCGTGCGGGACCGCGGCGGTCATCACGCCGATCGGCGAGCTCAAGACCGCGGACGGCTCGCTGGTCACGCCCGAGGCTGGCCCTGACTCAGTCGCGATGAGCATCCGCGAGCAGCTCCTTGGCATCCAGACGGGGGCGGTCGAGGACCTCCACGGCTGGCTCACTCGACTCGCCTGACCTCCCGGCAGGCCAACCGCACAAGGCCCACCCATACAGGCGGCCCGCCCGCACGAGCGGCCCGCACGAACGGTCCACCCGCACAGACGACGACGGCGCGTCCCTCGAGAAGGGGCGCGCCGTCGTCGTGCGCTAGGGCAGGCTAGGTCCGGGTCATAGCCCTTGCTGCCGCATCGGCCCAGAGGCGGCGGAGCGAAGCCGAGAGCCGCCCAGGCTCTATGCGGTGCGGGGGGTCGAAATGATGGCGCTCCGCGAAGACCTCGAGCCGGAAGTCGCCGAACACGGTCGAGAGCCTCTCGGCGATCTCGCCGAAGTCGTCTGGATTCGAGAGGGCTCCCAAAGCGAAGTAGACGGGCTGCGTGAAGCGGGTCAGAGCATCCCTGTCCAGGTCATAGGTCCGGAAGGTCCGGAGGAAGGCCCTGATCCCAGCCGGCCTGAGTGCCATCCACGGTGGCTCGGGTCCTTCCCTGGCCGGGAGGTTTGCGGCTACGCCGGGCCTTACGCCGAGCTTGACGAATTCGGCCATGAACTCGGCTGCCGGCAATGCCTCGAGGGCCCTGTACTTGTCCCACAGCGCCCGATGCTTTTCCGTCCATCCCCAATTTCCCGCCCAAGCGGGTTCGAGGAGGGCAAGACTTTCGAGCCGGCCGGGGTGTTTGGCCGCGAACGCGAGCGCTGATGCGCCTCCTCCCGAGTAGCCGACGAGGTTGAAGGTGTCCCAGCCGTGGTCTTCGGCAGCGCGCAGGATGCCCGCGATCTCGGTGTCGAGGCTGTAATCGGCCGGAGGCGTGAAGCCAGAGTAGACCTCGAGGTCCTTGGCAATGGATTGGACGTGGTCGCCGAGCGACTCGAGGAGCGCCCCGTAGGCGGGGGCTGCTGGAAGGACGCTTCCGGGGAGGAGCATGACGCGGTGTGGGCGATTCTGGCCGGTCTCCATGCTCTCAGAATGAGACGGCAAGCGTCCGGGCACATCGCGTGAACGCGCTATGTGAGGCCACGTGGTGTGTGCGCTATCCCTGGACGCGTGGCCAGTCCATGATCATTGCATGACGCGACCCCTGCGCCTCGCCGAGTTCATCGCCGCCGTGTCCCTCGCAACCGATCTCGGCATGGGGCAGCCCCTCGAACAGGGGCTGAGAACGTGCCTCGTGGCCCTCGAGCTCGCCGACGCAGCCGGGGCCAAGCCCGACACGGTGCGCGAGGTCTACTACACCGCCCTCCTCAGGTTCCTCGGCTGCACCGCCGACGCTTTCGAGGCCGGGCAGATCGCCGGCAACGACATTGCGCTGCGCGCCGCCATCGCCCCGGTCCTGGGGGGCTCCCCAGCCACGTTCTTGCAGGCCGTGATGCCCGCACTCGGCGCCGGCCTGACGGGGCCGCGCAGGGCGGCGCTCCGGACCGCCTTCCTCGTGGCAGGACCCCAACGGCTCAGGGCCGGAGTGCGCGCTCACTGCGAGGCGGCGGAGATGCTCGCCGTTCGGCTCGATCTCCCGGCCGGCGTCCGTTCCGCGCTCGGTGCCGCATTCGAACAGTGGGACGGCCGGGGTTTCCCCGACGGCGTGAAGGGTGAATCGATCCCGCTTGCCGCCCGCATCGTCGCCGTCGCCCGTGACATCGAGGTGATCGCGCGCCTCGCCGGTGAAGACGCCGTGAAGGCCGCCCTCCGCGAGCGCGCGGGGAAGTCCTACGACCCCGAGCTCGCGGCCGCCGCACTCTCGCAGCTCGCGCGTCTGCTGGATGCCGCCGTCACGGACGCGGCATGGGAGGTGGCCCTCCGGAGCGAGCCGAAGCCGGTTGCCGAGATCCCGTCGGACCGCGTCGAGGCGGTCCTCACGGTCTTCGCTGACTTCGCCGATCTCAAGGAACCGAGCCGGGCCGGGTTCTCGCGTGCGGTGGCCTCTCTGGCAGCATCCGCCGTCCCGGATCACGCCGAGCGGTTGCGGCAGACCGCTCTGGTCCAGGATCTCGGACGGGTGGGCGTGCCCAGCGGTCTTGGGCGCTCGCTCGGCCCGCTCGTCGAGGAGCGGCGACGGCTGCACCCCTACTACAGCGAGCGGATCCTCGCCCGCGTACCGACGACAGCGCCTCTCGCACGGCTCGCCGGCCTGCACCACGAACGCCTCGACGGCTCCGGCTACTACCGCGGTGCCTCGGCCTCCGAGCTCCCCTGGGAAGCACGCGTCCTCGCTGCGGCCGACGCCTTCCAGGAGCACTTCGTAAGCCCTCCCGGTTCCCCGGCCACCACGCCCCAACGGGCCGCTGATGCTCTCGCCAGGCTCGGGCCCGCCAAGCTCGACCGCGACGCGGTGGATGCGGTGCTGGCCGCCGCCGGCCTGAGGGGTCACAGCGGTCCACGCGCTCACGCCGCGGGGCTGACCGACAGGGAAGTCGAGGTGCTGCGCCTGATCTGCCGAGGCGCGACCAAGAAGGAGGTGGCCGTCGCCCTGACCGTCTCCGCGAGCACGGCCGACCACCACGTACGCCACATCTATGCCAAGACGGGAGTCTCCTCACGCGCGGCGGTCACGCTCTTCGCGGCCGAACACGGCCTCCTCTAGCCTCGAGCTCCCCCGCGATAGGGTAGGGGCCATGCGAATCGCCCGTTTTGTCATTGATGCTGCCTCTGACCCGACTCCCCTCTACGGCGTGGTCCAAGGGGACCCCGGGAGCGAACAGGTGGCAGTCATCAAGGGCGATCCGTTCTTCCAGGGCATCACGCCGACGGGCCAGGTCCACCGGCTCGAGGACGTCCGCCTCGTGGCTCCGATCATTCCGAGGAGCAAGGTCGTGGGCATAGGGCGCAACTATGCGGACCATGCGAAGGAACTCGGCAACGAGCTGCCCACCGAACCGGCCATGTTCCTCGTGGCGAACACGGCCGTCGTGGGCCCCGGGGACCCGGTGATCCTGCCCGAGTGGACCGAGGAGGTCTCGTACGAGGGCGAGCTGTGCGTCGTGATCGGCCGCATCTGCAAGGACGTGCCGGCAGAGAAGGCCCACGAGGTCATCTTCGGCTACACCGTGGGGAACGACTTCACGGCACGCGACAAGCAGCGGTCCGATGTCCAGTGGGCGCGTGCAAAGTCGTTCGACACGTCTGCCCCGCTCGGCCCGTGGATTGAGACCGAACTCGACCCCGAGGATCTCTCGCTCGTGACGCGCCTGAACGGCAAGGTCGTCCAGGACGGGACGACGGCGGACATGGTCTTCGGCGTGCGGGAACTCGTTGCCGCCGTGTCGCAGGCCTTCACGCTCCTCCCCGGCGACGTCATCATGACCGGAACGCCCGCGGGCGTGGGCCTCGTGACGGAAGGCGACCGGATCGAGGTCGAAATCGAGGGGATCGGAACGCTGTCCAATCCCATCGTGCGTCGATGACACTGAGCCGCTGAGGGGACGAGCCCCTGCGGTGGCGAGGATGGCCAGCGCGGCTGCGGCCTAGAATGGGCTCACTATGACTTCCTCCGCCGATACCGCCTTGCTTGACGCCGACGCCATCCCTTCCGTGACTCCCGACACCCCTGTCCGCGTGCGCTTCTGCCCGTCGCCGACGGGCACGCCACACGTCGGCATGGTGCGAACCGCCCTCTTCAACTGGGCCTATGCACGCCACACCGGTGGGACCTTCGTGTTCCGCATCGAGGACACCGACGCGCAGCGCGACTCGGAGGAGAGCTACCAGCAGATCGTGGAGGCACTGCGGTGGCTCGGCCTCACGTGGGACGAGGGGATCGACGTCGGCGGCCCGCACGAGCCGTACCGGCAGTCTCGGCGCCTCGACCTGTACAAGGACGTCGCCGCGAAGCTCAAGGATGCCGGCTTCCTCTACGAGTCCTACTCGACGCCCGACGAGATCGAGGCGCGCCATCGCGCCGCGGGCCGGGACCCGAAGCTCGGGTACGACAACTCGGACCGAGACCTGACCGCGGAGCAGATCGCCGCCTTCCGCGCCGAGGGCCGGGAGCCGGTCCTGCGGTTCCGGATGCCGGACGGGGACGTCGCCTTCGACGATCTCATCCGCGGCGAGATCCGCTTCAAGGCGGGGAGCGTGCCGGACTTCGTCGTCGTGCGAGCCGACGGTTCGCCGCTGTACACGCTCGTCAACCCGGTCGACGACGCTCTCATGGGCATCACCCATGTGCTCCGTGGCGAGGACCTCCTTTCCTCGACGCCGCGCCAGGTCGCGCTGTACCACGCGCTGCACGCCGTCGGCGTCGCGTCCTACATGCCGCTCTTCGGCCATCTGCCCTACGTCATGGGCGAGGGGAACAAGAAGCTTTCGAAGCGCGATCCGCAGTCCAATCTGTTCCACCACCGCGACCGCGGCTTCATTCCCGAGGGCCTGCTGAACTATCTCGCGCTGCTCGGGTGGTCGCTCTCCGCGGACGAGGACATCTTCACGGTCGAGCAGCTCGTCGAGAACTTCGACATTGCCGATGTGCTCCCGAATCCGGCCCGCTTCGACCAGAAGAAGGCCGAGGCGATCAACGGAACCCACGTGCGGCTCCTTGATCCAGCGGACTTCCGCGACCGGCTCGTGCCCTACCTGCGCTCCGCGGGCATCGTCGGCGAATCGCTGACGCCGCGTGAGGAGGAGATCCTCACCGAGGGCGCGCCCCTGATCCAGGAGCGGATCACCCTGCTCGGCGAGGCACCGGGGATGCTGGGCTTCCTGTTCGCTGAGGACGCTTCCATCGCAGTCGAGGACGACGCGCGGAAGGGCCTCCCGGAGAACCTCGCCGAAGTGCTCGACGCCGCGATTGGGGCCCTCGAGCCGGTGACGGACTGGACCGCCGAGGCGATCCAGGATGCCCTGCGCGCCGCGCTCGTCGACGGTCTCGGCATCAAGCCGCGGCTCGCGTTCGGTCCCGTCCGCGTCGCCGTGTCGGGCCGCCGGGTGTCGCCGCCGCTCTTCGAGTCGATGGTGATCCTCGGGAAGGATTCATCGCTCGCGAGGCTCAAGGCATTCCGTGGCTGACGGGGCCCGCGGCCCCGCGGATCTGGGCGATCGTCCCCTCGAGGGCGTTCTCCTCGACATCGACGAGACGCTCGTGGACCTCGAGGGGGCCATGCACCGAGCGCTCCGTGAGGTAACCGCGCCCTACGTCCGGCTGGACGAGGCGGGCTGGGCCGAGTTCTGCCACCTCTTCACGCGCGGCTCGGAGGACATCTACGAGCAGTACGTCGCCGGCGAGATCACCTTCGCCCAACAGCGTTTGCTGCGGGCCGAGCGGTGCCTTGCGAACGCCGGGACGGGGTTCCCGGACGGCGCGGCGGCGATGACGTGGCTCAGCGCCTACGAGGCGGCGCAGCCCGGCTACGTGCGGGCGTTCGACGACGTCGAGCCCCTCCTCGATGCGCTCGACGAGGCAGGCGTGCCGTACGGTGCAGTGAGCAACAACGTCCACGACTACCAGCGGGCCAAGCTGGACCACGCTGGCCTCGCACGGATCGAGGTCCTCGTGGGGATCGACGCCGTCGGGGCGGCGAAGCCGGATCCGGCGATCTTCCGCGAGGGCCTTCGTCTGCTCGGCACCAGCGCAGGGGGCACCGTCTACGTCGGGGACAACCCCCATCACGACGTCGTCGGCGCCGAGGGTGCAGGCCTGCGCGGCATCTGGCTCAACCGTTCGGGCAGGGAGCTCCCCGAGGACCTCGCCGCGCGGGTTCGCGCGCAGGTCGGGAGCCTGGCGGAGCTGCCTGCCCTCATCGGCCTGAGGCTGGCCGCCGAGACCCGCTAGACGCGCACCAGCCCAGCCCTGACGCGGCTGCGGATCAGCGTGGCGAGCACCGCGAACACGACGAGTGCTCCGATGATCGCGAGCGCAGCGGGTGCTCCTGTCGACGATGTCGGCGAGACGCCGGCGGTCCCGGCGTGGAGGCGGGCGGCTCCGTCCGCGAGGGCCTTGTTGCCCGCGGCGAGCTGGCCGGCTCCCGTAGCCAACTGCTGGTTGCCGCCCGCGAGCTCGGCGGCGCCGTGGGAGACCTTCTGGCTGCCGTCGGCGAGAGCGGTATTGCCCTGGGAGAGCTGCGCCGCCCCGTCTGCGAGCTTGGACGCTCCGCCCAGGAGCCCGCTGTTCGGATCGTTGGCGCCGGTGATGCCGTCGTTGAGCTGCGTGGTTCCGTCGGCGAGGGCTGCGGCACCGGCATGGAGAGAGTTGGTCGCGTTGAGCAGCCCCGGGTGTTCGGGGTCGCCCGGGACACCGTTCATGCCCACCACGATGGCGGCCGTGCCCGCGGCGAGCTGCTGTGTTCCGAGCACGAGGCCGGGAGCGTTCGGGTCCTGGCTGTCGATCTTCTGATCAAGGACGCCGAAGCCGTCCTTGAGCCGCTGGGCACCGCCGCTGAGTTGGCCGGCGCCGGCGTTGAGCTGGTTGGCGCCTCCGGCGAGCTGGCCGGCGCCGGCGTCCAGCCGGGCTGCGCCGGCCGCGAGCAGGGCGATCTTGTCCTTCACGAGTGCGAGCGGAAGGGCCCCGGTGGCTCCGCTCGCGGCGTCCAACAGCTGCTGCAGGCCTTGGGCGAGGGCGGCGGTGCCCGTGCCCTGCGTGGGGTCCCCGTTGGCTCCCGGGTATCCCTTGAGCTGTTGTGTCCCCGCTGCCAGCTGGGAGGTGCCGTTCGCGAGCTGGGAAGCCCCCGAAGCAAGCTGGGAGGCGCCGTCGGCGAGGTTGTTCGGGGAGGTGCCCGACGAGGTCGGGGTCAGGACTGCCGCGAGAGCTGCCGCGCCGTCGCGGAGCTTCTGGGCGCCGTCGTCGACCTTGTAGACGCCGGGGGCGAGCTTCGAGTGCACGTCACCAGCCACCTTCTGGGTTCCCGTGAGCAGCCGCTGGGCGCCGTCGGCGAGCTGCTGGGCCCCGGGGGCGAGCTTGTCCCGAATCCCGTCGCGGAGCGTTGCGGCACCGGCGCTGAGTGCGGCCGAGCCCGACTGCGCCTCGTGCGCCCCGTCGTCGAGCTGCGAGGCGCCATGGGCGAGCGCGTCCGAACCGGTCGAGGCCGCGTGGGCCCCGGTGTCGAGCTGCGATGCCCCGGATGCCGCCTTGGCCGCCCCTTCGCTCAGTTGGCGTGAGCCGTCCGTGAGCTGAGCGGAGAGCAGCGTGTAGAAGGCCAGGAACGCGACGAGCAACACCGCGAGGACGACGACGGCGGCGCGGCGGCCGGGGACGGACGGGCTCGAGGGGAGCCGCGGGACGAAGAATGGAGGGATGGGCACGTGGACCTCTCTCGGTGGTTACCAACAAGTAACTTACCGAGAGTAAACATGATCGAGATCACACTGCAAGGGTTGATTTTCGGCCCCGGGCGCACTTGCCGCTTTCCGGCCTCGGCGATTTGGCAGCGCGCCATTCGATCTTGTAAAGTGAATACTCGTGCTGAGGGGCACGGAGCGCTTGGACCGGCTGGTTCGAGGAGGCCCGGGCCCGGAAGACGCCTTGGGATATGGTGTAATTGGCAACACTACGGTTTCTGGTACCGTCATTCTAGGTTCGAGTCCTGGTATCCCAGCTCCTGATGCCCCGTGAGCGAGCGGCGGGTCTGACGGTCAGGTAAAGTACACGGCCCCATCGTATAGCGGCCTAGTACGCCGCCCTCTCACGGCGGTAACGCGGGTTCGAATCCCGCTGGGGTCACGAAGGGTCCGCGAATTTCGCCGGGCCTTTCTTCAAGCCTTCACAGGGTTGCCGCGAGGCTCCCGCGTGGAGGTGCAGTGCCAGGCCCCATCGTATAGCGGCCTAGTACGCCGCCCTCTCACGGCGGTAACGCGGGTTCGAATCCCGCTGGGGTCACTGCGACGAACGCCCTCGGTCCGAAAGGCCGGGGGCGTTCTGCTTTCCGGCCCCATGCTGGCCCTGTTCGGCGAGCTTCTGCACTGCGGCCTGGACCTTGAGCATGGTGCGAAGGTTCCGCGTCGTGGTGGTGGCCTTGAACTTGGCCTTCGCCGTTGCCTTCGACATCGTGCTGTCGAGCGTTCCGCCGACTGGGGCGAGCCATGCCGTGGCGGTAGGGGAGAGGCGCGCGTGCTCGGTCCCCGCGCCTTCGGCGAGGACCCACAGCTCCTCGAGCACGGCCGAGTCCGTCGAGAGGGTCACGTAGGTATGGGTCGACGCGTCGTCCGGAGGATAGGGGCAGGCGCTCACCATGGCGTCGACGTCGTCGGCCGTGATGACGATGACCCACGCGTCGTACCCGAACCGTGCGCGGAGCGCGTCCTGGACGGCTCGCTTGAGAGCTTCTGCGGAGAGGTCCGAACGGAGGACGGCGTTGCCGCTGGCCAGCAGGGTCGAGACATCGGTGACCGGGAGGGCGGCGAGCGTCTCCTTGACGTCTGCCATCTTGAGGTTGATCCCGCCCACGTTGACGCCCCTCAGGAAGACGGCGTAAGCGGTCATGGGGCCTCCTTCGGAGGATTCGGTCGTTCGGGGCGGAAGCTCAGTCGTTGCCTTTGCGCAGTGCTTCCGTAAGGAGCCGCGCGGCGCTGCAGACGACCTCAGCATGCTGACGCCCGGGCTGGCGCGTCAAGCGCTCGATGGGCCCGGAGATGGACACGGCAGCGATGACTCGCCCGGAAGGCCCCCTGACCGGCGCCGACACCGAGGCAACTCCCGGCTCGCGTTCACCGAGCGACTGGGCCCAGCCCCGACGTCGTACGCCTGCCAGGACGGTCGGAGTGAACCGCGCGTTGTTGAGGCCTTCCAGGAGGCGGTCGTGGTCTTCCCACGCGACGAGGACCTGGGCGGCCGACCCGGCCTTCATCGTGAGCTGCGTGCCGACCGGAATGGTGTCGCGAAGGCCGACCGGTCGCTCTGCCGACGCCACGCACACCCGCCAGTCGCCCTGCCTCCGGAAGATCTGGGCGCTCTCTCCGGTCGCGTCGCGGAGCTGGACGAGGATCGGGCCGGCCGCGGCGATGAGCCGGTCTTCGCCGGCCGCCGAGGCGAGCTCGACGAGCCTGGACCCCAGCACGAAGCGACCCTGGATGTCGCGGGCCACGAGGCGATGGTGGACGAGGGCGAGGGCGAGCCGGTGAACCGTCGGCCGGGCAA
Source organism: Sinomonas sp. (assembly GCF_036848755.1). Taxonomy (NCBI): domain Bacteria; kingdom Bacillati; phylum Actinomycetota; class Actinomycetes; order Micrococcales; family Micrococcaceae; genus Sinomonas; species Sinomonas sp. The sequence goes on from NZ_DAIUJO010000013.1 coordinate 14,583, forward strand.
GGCCAGTCGCGGAGACAAGCTGCGCCAAAGTCGTCGGTCCTGCCTCGAGTGCGTCGAGCACCATGGCGGCCTTGTCGATCACGCCCACGCCACTAGAATTGTCCATAGCTTGATATTGCTGTCTCAACATCTGAGATGCAAGTCGGCGGACTAGCCCGATCGCGGGTGTCCTGCTGGACTGGTAGACAGGCGCCGACGGCGCGGAAGAGAACCGAAGGGAGCTGGCCATGGGACGCACTCTGGCCGAGAAGGTCTGGGACGCGCACGTCGTGCGCAAGGGCGAAGCTGGCCAGCCCGACCTTCTCTACATCGACCTGCACCTCGTCCACGAGGTTACCTCCCCGCAGGCGTTCGAGGGGCTCCGCCTCGCCGGCCGGCAGCTCCGCCGACCTGACCTGACGATCGCGACCGAGGACCACAACACTCCGACGCTCGACATCGACAAGCCGATCGCCGACCCTACGAGCCGGACCCAGATCGAGACCCTGCGGGCCAATTGCCGGGAGTTCGGCGTCCGGCTGCATCCCCTCGGGGACAAGGAGCAGGGGATCGTGCACGTCGTCGGTCCGCAGCTCGGCCTCACGCAGCCCGGCCTGACGATCGTGTGCGGGGACTCGCACACGTCCACGCACGGCGCCTTCGGTGCTCTGGCCATGGGCATCGGCACCTCCGAGGTCGAGCACGTCATGGCCACGCAGACGCTCCCGCTCAAGCCGTTCAAGACCATGGCCGTCACGGTCGAGGGCAAGCTCAAGCCCGGCGTGAGCTCGAAGGACATCATCCTCGCCGTCATCGCCAAGATCGGGACGGGCGGTGGGCAGGGCTACGTCCTCGAATACCGTGGCTCCGCGATCCGCGCCCTGTCGATGGAAGCGCGCATGACGATCTGCAACATGTCGATCGAGGCCGGTGCAAGGGCCGGCATGGTCGCTCCGGACGAGACGACCTACGCCTTCATGAAGGGGCGCCCCCACGCCCCGCAGGGCGAAGAGTGGGACGCCGCCGTCGAGTACTGGAACACCCTCCACACGGACGAGGACGCCGTCTTCGACGCCGAGGTCTTCCTCGACGCCAACGAGCTCGAGCCGTTCGTCACGTGGGGAACGAACCCCGGCCAAGGCGTCTCGCTCTCGCAGTCCGTCCCGGACCCCGACTCGTTTGCGGACGAGAATGCCAAGGCTGCCGCCCGTCGTGCGCTGGCGTACATGGACCTCGCTCCCGGCACGCCCATGAAGGACATCCGGGTCGACACGGTCTTCCTCGGCTCATGCACCAACTCCCGGCTCGAGGATCTGCGGGCGGCGGCCGAGGTCATCCGTGGGCGCCGGAAGGACCCGAACGTGCGCATGCTGGTCGTCCCCGGTTCGGCACGCGTCCGGCTCGAGGCCGAGGCCGAGGGCCTGGACCAGGTCTTCAAGGACTTCGGCGCAGAGTGGCGCTTCGCCGGCTGCTCGATGTGCTTGGGAATGAACCCGGACCAGCTCGCCCCCGGCGAGCGGTGTGCTTCGACGTCCAACCGCAACTTCGAAGGACGGCAGGGCAAGGGCGGGCGCACGCACCTCGTCTCGCCCGTTGTCGCCGCGGCGACGGCGATCCGCGGGACCCTCTCTTCGCCGTCGGACCTCGACGCGCTGCCCGCTGCTGCCGCGACGAGCGGCCTCTCCGCCTGAGCCCCACGGTCCCGCCGTCGGGCCGATGACCTTTTCGAGACAGGAAGCCGCCATGGAGAAGTTCACCTCCCACACCGGGATCGGTGTCCCGCTGCGCCAGAGCAACGTCGACACCGACCAGATCATCCCCGCCGTGTTCCTCAAGCGGATCACGCGCACAGGGTTCGAGGACGCGCTCTTCTCGAGCTGGCGCAAGGACGAGTCGTTCATCCTCAACCAGGAGCCCTTCAATCAGGGCTCGGTGCTCGTCGCTGGCCCTGACTTCGGTACCGGCTCCTCCCGCGAGCACGCCGTCTGGGCCCTCAAGGACTACGGCTTCCGCGCGGTGCTCTCCTCGCGCTTCGCCGACATCTTTCGTGGCAACTCCGGGAAGCAGGGGCTGCTGGCCGCCGTGGTCGCGCAGGACGACATCGAGCTGATCTGGAAGGAGCTCGAGAACCACCCGGGCGCTCAGGTCACCGTGGACCTCGAGTCCAAGACTGTGACGTGCGGAAATCTGGTGGCGCCGTTCGAGATCGACGACTACACGCGGTGGCGGCTCCTCGAGGGCCTCGACGACATCGGGCTGACCCTCCAGCACGAGGACGAGATCGCGGCCTACGAGGCCAAGCGGGAGCCCTTCAAGCCCACCACCCTCCCGGCCCGAAGCTGAGCCATGGCGTGCCGCCCGGCCCGGGCGGCACGCGGGGCGGTGTTTCGCAGGCCGAGCGGCGAGCTTCTATGCTTAGCAGGGTCCGCGGCCGAGCCGTGGGGCCAGGCGAGCAGTGAGGAAGCAACATCTATGAGCAGTGTCCTGACCATCCGCGGCGGCGTGCCGCTCTCGGGGCGGGTCACCGTCCGGGGAGCGAAGAACCTCGTGCCGAAGGCCATGGTCGCGTCGCTGCTCGGTGACGAGCCGTCCGTGCTCCGGAACGTTCCGGACATCAAGGACGTCGAGGTGGTGCGCAACCTTCTGCGGCTCCACGGAGTCGAGATCGCCCAGGACGCCGCCGGGGACCTCACACTCGATCCCTCGAACGCCCGGACTGCGCACGTCGCCGATATCGACGCCCACGCGGGCGATTCGAGGATCCCGATCCTCTTCTGCGGGCCGCTCATCCACGCGATCGGCGAGGCCTTCATCCCGGACCTCGGCGGGTGCCGCATCGGTGACCGTCCGATCGACTACCACTTGGGCGTCCTCCGGCAGTTCGGGGCGGTCGTCGACAAGCGCCCGGGCGGGATCAGCATCTCCGCGCCGAAGGGCCTCAAGGGCGCCAAGATCTCCCTCCCGTACCCGAGCGTCGGGGCCACCGAGCAGGTTCTGCTCAGCGCGACGAAGGCCGAGGGCATCACCGAGCTGACGGGCGCGGCGACGGAGCCCGAAATCGTCGATCTCATCGCCGTGCTCCAGAAGATGGGTGCCCTCATCTCGATTCAATCGGACCGGACCATCCGGATCGAGGGCGTCCGGTCCCTCGGGGGTTTCACCCACACCGCGCTTCCGGACCGCAACGAGGCGGCGTCCTGGGCCTCGGCGGCGCTCGTCACGAAGGGCGACATCTTCGTCGAAGGTGCGCTCCAGCGGGACATGATGACCTTCCTCAACACGTTCCGGAAGGTCGGCGGCGGCCTCGAGATCAGGGACGACGGGATCCGCTTCTACCACCGAGGGGGAAAGCTCTCCCCTCTGGTTGTGGAGACCGATGTCCACCCCGGCTTCATGACGGACTGGCAGCAGCCCCTCGTCGTGGCGCTCACCCAGGCCGAGGGCGTCTCGATCGTCCATGAGACCGTGTATGAGAACCGCTTCGGCTTCACTGAGGCCCTGCGCCGCATGGGCGCGGCCATCCAGGTGCACCGCGAATGCCTCGGGAGCGTCCCGTGCCGCTTCGGCCAGCGGAACTTCCTGCACTCGGCAGTCATCTCAGGGCCCACGAGCCTCCACGGGGCCGACTTCGACGTTCCCGACCTGCGCGGAGGATTCAGCCACCTCATCGCCGCCTTCGCCGCCCAGGGGACATCGCGCGCGACCGGAGTCGACGTCATCAAGCGCGGCTACGAGCACTTCACCGACAAGCTCGAATCGCTCGGCGCGGACTTCGACCTCCTGGAGGGCGCCGCGTGAGCCGGAGAGCCGCGTCGGAGAGCATGGGGGAGCGGGTCGCCTTCGCTTTCGCCGGAGCCGTGGTCCGTCCGATCATGAATGCGCTCATGGGCAAGACCTGGCTCCGGACGGAGCGCCTTCCCGAGGGCGGCTTCATCGCGTGCCCCAACCACTGCACAGAGATCGATCCGCTCGTCGTGGGACACATGCTCTACAACCAAGGGCGGCCGCCGCACTTCCTCGCCAAGGCCGGGCTCTTCAAGCCCCCCGTGCTCAAGCAGGTCATGCAGGGCACGAAGCAGATCCCCGTGGACCGCAGCGGCACCGGAGCGGGCAAGTCCCTCGAGGTTGCGCGTGAGGTGCTCGACGAAGGCGGTGCGATCCTCATCTATCCCGAGGGCACGCTCACCCGTGACCCGGCCCTCTGGCCCATGAAGGGCCACACGGGCGCAGCGCGTCTCGCCCTCAAGACGGGAGCGCCCGTCGTCCCGATCGCCCATTGGGGCGCTCAGGAGGTCTTTCCGCGCTACGCCAAGCGCTTCTACGTCTGGCCCAGGAAGCGCGTGCGGGTGATCGTCGGCGAGCCCGTCGACCTGAGCGAGTTCGAGGGCCGCCCGCTCGACAAGTCCACTCTCGTTGCTGCCACCGACAAGATCATGGCGGCGATCACCGGGCTTCTGGCAGAGCTTCGCGGCGAGGAGCCACCCGTGGAGCGCTGGGACCCGTCGGCGCATCAGCAGAGCCTGCACGGCCGCGACGTCGATCGCGGCGCCCATCCTGCGACGGATCCGGCAGGCGCCGACGGCGCCGCAACGAACGACGGCGGGATCCCAGCGTGAGCGCTGGGCTCGCCCCGGGGGGAGCGTCGCAGGCGCATGAGGTCGCCAACGACATCACCGACGTCGCCGTGTTCGGCGCCGGAAGCTGGGGCACCACCTTCGCGAAGGTCCTCGCCGACGCGGCCGCTGCTCACGGCACTCCCCGCAGCATCCGGGTGTGGGGACGGAACCCGGAGACGATCGCGGACATCAACCGCCGGCGCAACGGCCGCTACCTCGGCGACATCGAGCTGCCTGAAGGGATCCAGGCCACCACGGACCCCTCGGTGGCCCTCGCCGGGGCTCAGCTCGTCGTCTTCGCGGTCCCCGCCCAGTCGCTGCGCGCACAGCTCGAGCAGTGGCGGAGCCTCATCCCCGCCGACGCAGTCGTGATGTCCCTCATGAAGGGGCTCGAGGTCGGCACTGATCTGCGGATGACCGAGGTGATCGCGCAGGTCACGGGGATCGCTCCGGACCGCATCGCCGTGCTCTCGGGCCCGAACCTCGCCATGGAGATCGCGCGCAGGGAGCCGACGGCCTCCGTCGTCGCCTGCGCCGACGAGGAGCTCGCCCGCCGCATCGCGCGCGTGTGCACGGCACCGTATTTCCGCCCCTACACGTCGAACGACGTCGTGGGCGCGGAGATCGGCGGCATCGTCAAGAACGTCATCGCGCTCTGCGTCGGCATCTGCGAGGGCAAGGGCATGGGCGACAACACGAAGGCCTCCGTGATGACGCGTGGCCTCGCAGAGACGACCCGGCTCGCCGTCGCGCTCGGCGCGGATCCGCACACCCTCGCCGGGCTCGCCGGGCTCGGCGACCTCGTGGCCACGTGCGCGTCCAAGCTCTCGCGCAACCACACGGCGGGGACGCTCCTCGGCCAGGGCTTCAGTGTCGAGGAGCTCGGCAACCATATGACGCAGGTCGCCGAGGGCATCAAGTCCGCTCCCGCTGTTCGTGAACTTGCCCGCCGCGTCGGCGTGGAGATGCCCATCACCGAGGCCGTCGTCGGCGTTCTGGCCGGCCGCGTCGGCGTTGACCAGCTCGAATCGCTCCTGCTTGCGCGGGAGCTCAAATCGGAAGGCGAATAGCGTGCCCAACCCCAGCCCCGGCCGGAAGATCCGCGTCGCGCTCCTGTTCGGCGGCCGCTCCAGCGAGCACGCGGTCAGCTGTGTGACGGCCGCCGGCGTCATGAACGCGATCGACCAGGCCAAGTACGAGGTCGTTCCGATCGGGATCGCGAAGGACGGCCAATGGGTGCTCTCCGACGGAGACTGGCAGCAGTGGGCGCTCAACGCAGGGGCGATGCCCGAGGTCCGCTCCGGCTCGGAGACCGTGCGGCTCGCGGGCGGTCCCGGTCGGCCCGGGCTTGTCGTCTCGCGGCCCAACGAGGTCCCTCGCGAACTTGGGGACGTCGACGTCGTCTTTCCGCTCCTGCACGGCGCGTTCGGCGAAGACGGCACCGTTCAGGGTCTCCTTGAACTCGCCGACGTCCGGTACGTCGGCGCGGGCGTGCTCGCCTCGGCGGTCGGCATGGACAAGCATTTCATGAAGGTGGCCTTCGAAGCCGCCGGCCTCAAGGTCGGGCCCTACGTCGCCGTGACGGACAGGGAATGGCGGCGCGATCCCCAAGCGGTCCGCGACGCGGTCGGCGCCCTCGGCTACCCCGTGTTCGTCAAGCCGTGCCGGGCAGGATCGTCCGTCGGCATTAGCCGCGTCGAGCGCGAAGAAGACCTCGACGCGGCCGTCTCGGAGGCGCGGCGCCACGACTTGCGCATCGTCGTCGAGGCCTCCATCGCCGGTCGGGAGATCGAGTGCGGAGTGCTGGAAGGTCGAGGCAGCGACGCCCCGCGGACCTCCCTGCCGGGCGAGATCGTCGTCCAGGGCGGATCGCACACGTTCTACGACTTCGAGGCCAAGTATGTCGAGGACAACGCGGCGGCGCTCAGCTGTCCCGCCGACCTGCCCAACGACGTGATTGCCGAGGTGCGCAAGCAGGCCGCTCGCGCGTTCGACGCGGTCTCGGCCGAGGGACTCAGCCGGGTCGACTTCTTCTACACCCCCGATGGCGAGCTAGTGATCAACGAGATCAACACGATGCCCGGGTTCACGCCCATCAGCATGTACCCCCAGATGTGGGCAGCGACCGGCCTGTCCTACCACGACCTCATCGACGAGCTCATCCAGCTGGCTCTCGAGCGGCCCACCGGGCTCCGCTGAGCGGCGCCGGCCCTCTCCTGAGCGGCGCCGGCCCTCTCTCCTGAGGGGAGGGGGCCGTCAGCTCTGGGGAAGCTGGGCGACCTCGGACTCTCCCACGCACTTCTTGGTCTGCGGGACCTTGGCAACCGCGGACGCGATCGTGGCAAGGACGGTCGCCGAGCTGATCTTCGACGTGTCGACCACGAGCTCGGTCGCAGGCGTGCGCCCGAAGGTCGTGAGGAGGTACGTGTCGTTCGGACCCTCGGTTGCGTCACCGGAGGGCGTGGGCCCCGTCCCTGCGGAGGCGGAGGGAGTGGATCCGGCCTGAGGGGATGCCGAAGGACTCGAGGACGGCGTCGCGGTCGTGAGGTCCTTGATCACCCAGTCGACGCCGTTGACAGTGACGCAGCGGTCCGTCGTCGGCCCCGGCGTGGGGACGCCGCAGCGGAGGATGACGGCGGACGGGTCGCCCCACGCCGCGGTCGCCTGGCTCGTCGTCGTCCGCAATGCCGCGTCGCCGAGCGTGTCGGGCATCGCGATCATCTCCGGCGCGCACGCTGGGTTCGCGGCGTCGGGGGCGGGATCGACCGAGACGGCCGCGCTGCACGCCGAAAGCGAGGCGCCCAGCACGAGGGCCGAGGTGAGCGCCGTGGCGCGCACGAGGACTGCTGCGCGGCGACGGCTGCGGGGCATGGTTCTCCTCAGAACGTGGGGTGGGGGCGTGTCCGGCACGGACGACCGTCTCTTCCAGACTACTAGGCTGGGATCGTGCGCACGTCCCCGCTGCCTCTGACCGTCGGCGACCTGAGCGAAGGCGAGCTCCTGGATCGCATCCTGCCCCGCCTCGCCGCCGGCCCCTCGGCCCTGCTCGGCCCCGGGGACGACGCCGCGGTCCTCGCGGCGCCGGATGGCCGGGTCGTGGTGAGCACCGACACCCAGACGCAGAATGCCGACTTCCGGCTCACATGGCCGAACGGCTACGCCCATACGGGGTACGACGTCGGGTGGAAGGCCGCAGCCCAGAACCTGAGTGACATCAACGCCATGGGTGCGGTCGCGACCGGCATCGTCGTGAGCCTCACCCTCCCGACGACGACGCCGGTCGGGTGGGTCGAAGACCTCGCGGACGGACTCCTGGATGCGGTCCGGAGCCTGGGGGCGAGCCGCTGCGCCCTCGCAGGCGGCGATCTCGGCCGCGGCGACGAGCTGTCTGTCACCGCGACCGTCCTCGGTACGCTCGACGGCCGCCAGCCCGTCTTGCGGAGCGGTGCCCGCGTCGGAGACACCCTCGCCGTCGCCGGTTCGCTCGGATCCGCGGCCGCGGGGCTCGCGCTGCTCGAACACGGGCCCGCGTATGAGGGGCTGGAACCCGCGCTGCGGGAGTTCGTGGGCCGCCAGTGCCGCCCGGTTCCTCCCCTCGATGCGGGGCCCGCCGCCGCGTCGTCGGGAGCGAGCGCACTGATGGACCTGTCCGATGGACTCCTCCGCGACGGCCTGAGGCTCGCCACGGCGAGCGGCGTGCGCCTCGATCTCGACCCCGACGTCCTCACGCTCCGGGCGAAGCTGCTTGTGCACGCGGCGGAGGCGGTGGGCGCCGATCCGCTGGATTGGGTGTTGGGCGGCGGGGAGGACCACGGGCTCCTCGCGGCCTTCCCTGCCCACGCACAGCTCCCGCACGGCTTCGCTGCGATAGGCTCGGTGATGCCTGCCGACGGTGGAGAGCCTGGAGTGTCCGTCGGGGGAAAGCCGGCGGCGACGAGGGGATGGGACCACTTTGCCAAGTAGAAACTCCGCCAAGACGGCGTCGAACGCCGCGGCGATGCGCCGCTGGCTCGGCATGGCGGAGACCGTGCTCGCTAACCACAGCGACCGCCTCAACGCGATCAACATCTTTCCGGTTCCGGACGGCGACACGGGCACCAACCTCTATTTGACGGCCCGCGCGGCGGCGCAGGCGGCCGCGGCCATGGACAGCCAGGATCTCGGCGTCGTCATCGGAGCCGCTGGGCAGGCCGCCATGGAGGAAGCCCGGGGCAACTCAGGAACGCTGTTCGCCGTCTTCCTCGACGCGTTCGCGGTCCCGCTCGCGGGACAGTCCCGCTTGAGCGGTCCGCTCCTTGCGGAGTCCCTCCACCGTTGCCGCATCCGCGCGTGGTCCGCGCTTAGCGAACCCGTCGAGGGAACGATGCTCTCAGTCCTTGCCGCGGCCGCCGACGCGGCCGCGAACGCCTCCGAGACCGCAGACGCGGGGGAGGCCCCGCACAGCAATGCGGTCCTGGTCCGGACGATCGACGCCGTCGTCGACGCGGCCGTGGCCGCCGTCGTCGACACGGAGGCCCAGCTACGGACTCTCCACGACGCCCGCGTGGTCGATGCGGGGGCAGTCGGGCTGCTCCTGGTGCTCGGCGCGCTTCGTGCGGCGGTGATCGGCGAGGGGCTCGGGGACCAGATCTTCGACAGGCTTCACGGTTACGCCGTCCAGGACCCGCACATCCATGCCCAACAGCCTCCTGCCGAGGGCGTCGAGCTCATGTGCACCATCACGCTGAGCCCGCTCGACGCGGCGGGACTCCGCCACCGCCTGGACGAGATCGGCGAGTCAGTCATCATGAGCCCGCTCGGCCCGCTCGACGAGGATTCAGGGTGCGTTCGCTGGCGGGTCCACGTCCACGTGCGCGACCCCGAGGCCGCCCTCGCCGAGATCCGGCACACCGGCGAGCCCGAGAAGGTCGCCTTCACCGAGCTCCATTCCGACCATGCCCGCTGATCGCGACACCCCTCTCAACCGACTCATCGGGGCCCGTAGCGGAAAGAAGTTCGCCGACCAGCTCGGCATCGAGACGGCCGGCGATCTGCTCGACCACTTCCCGCGCCGCTACCTCGCTCGCGGGGAACTCACACCCATTCGAGAGCTGCCGCTCGACGAGGACGTGACGCTCATCGCCCAGGTCGTCTCGTCGTCCAACCGCCGCATGACCACGCGCAAGGGCAGCATCACGGAGGTCCTCGTGAGCGACCGCCCCGGCCAGACTCAGGGCCCGAGCACGCTTTCCCTGACGTTCTTCAACGGCTATCAGGCGGCCAAGCAGCTCACGCGGGGCGTGATCGCGATGTTCTCGGGCAAAGTCGGGCTGTACCGGGGGAAGCTCCAGCTGACCAATCCGATCTACGAGCTGGTGGACCCGGAGGAGTTCGACGCGGACGCCGCTGCCCGCCTCGCAGGCCGCCCCATCCCGGTCTACCCCGCGACGGCTTCCATCCCGAGCTGGACGATCGCGAAGGCGATCGGAACGGTACTCGGCCAGCTCGACCTTGATTCCCTCCCCGAGGCCCTTCCGGCGGACATCCGCCTCACGTACCGCCTTCCGCGCGTGTCGGACGCCTACCGCATGATCCACGAGCCCGAGGACGACGGCGCGTGGAGGACCGCCCAGAAGCGGTTCCGCTATGAGGAGGCGCTCGTCCTCCAGACCGCCCTCGCCCGCCGCAAGGCCCAGCACGCGGCGCTTCCGTCGCGCCCGAGCCCCGCGCGCCGCGGCGGCCTGCTCGAGACCTTCGACCGCCAGCTCCCGTTCGAGCTCACGGCGGGCCAGCGGGAGGTCGGCGAGGTCCTCGCGCGTGAGCTCGCCGAGAACCACCCGATGAACCGGCTCCTCCAGGGCGAGGTGGGTTCGGGCAAGACCGTGGTGGCGCTGCGGGCCATGCTGCAAGTGGTCGACGACGGCGGGCAGGCCGCGCTTCTCGCCCCCACCGAGGTCCTCGCTGCCCAGCACTACGCGTCCATCCGGGCGACCCTCGGTCCCCTCGCGCGCGACGGGCTGCTCGGCGGATCGGGCGACGACGGCGTCGAGGTCGCGCTCCTGACCGGGTCCCAATCGGCGGGAGAGAAGAAGCGGAGTCTCCTCGCTGCGGCGAGCGGCCAGGCAGGGATCGTCGTCGGAACCCACGCGCTGCTCTCGGAACACGTCCAGTTCGCCGACCTCGGGCTCGTCGTCGTCGACGAGCAGCACCGCTTCGGGGTCGAGCAGCGGGACGCGCTGCGAGCGAAGAGCCTCGCCACACCGCACTTGCTCGTGATGACGGCCACGCCCATTCCCCGCACCGTCGCGATGACGGTGTTCGGCGACCTCGAGACGTCTGTCCTTCGCGAGCTTCCCGCAGGCCGCTCGCCCATCGCCACGCACACGGTGGGCCTCGTCGAGAACCCGGCGTGGGAACGGCGCATCTGGCAGAGGGCGCGGGAAGAGGTCGACGCCGGGCGGCAGGTCTACGTCGTGTGCCCGACCATCGGTGCCGGTGCAGGCGACGAGGGCGACCTTGAGGCGCTGGACGATGCGACGTGGGGAGGGACGCCGCTCGCGTCTTCCGCCGCCATCGGCCCCGAAGTCCAGCCGGCCTCGGTGGCGGAGGTCACCGAACAGCTCGCGGGAGAGCCCGCGCTCGAAGGGGTCCGGATCGGCGTTCTCCACGGTCGGCTGGACACGGAGGCGAAGGCGTCTGCCATGCGAGCTTTCGCGGCAGGCCAGACGGGAATCCTGGTCGCCACGACGGTGGTCGAGGTCGGCGTCGACGTGCCGAACGCCACCCTCATGGTCATCCTCGACGCCGACCGTTTCGGGATAGCCCAGCTGCACCAGCTCCGCGGTCGGGTCGGCAGGGGCGGGCACGCTGGCACGTGTCTTCTCGTGACCCGCCTCGAGCCCGGGCACCCGAGCCGGGAGCGTCTCGCCGCCGTGGCGGCAAGCACCGACGGCTTCGAGCTCGCGCAGAAGGACCTCGAGTTCCGCCGTGAGGGAGACATCCTCGGCGCAAGCCAGTCGGGCCGGCGTTCGACACTTCGGCTCCTGCGGGTCCTCCGGGACGGAGATGTCATCGCGAATGCCCGGGAGGACGCGCTCGCGCTCGTCGCGGACGATCCGGACCTCGAGCGGCACCGCGAGCTCGCGGCCGCGATCGAGGACTACCTCGGGCCCGAGAAGGAGGTCTTCCTCGAACGTGGGTAAGGAAGTTCCGTTATGAGCAGGATCATCTCGGGGATCGCCGGCGGCGTTCCGCTGGCCGCCGTGCCCGGCTCCGCGACGCGGCCGACGACGGACCGCGTCAAGGAGGCCCTGTTCTCCCGACTGGACGCGCTCGGCATGGTCGCCCGGACCCGTGTGCTCGACCTCTACGCGGGCTCAGGCGCGCTCGGCGTCGAGGCCGCCAGCCGAGGCGCCTCGACCGTCGAACTCGTCGAGTCGGAGGCCAAGGCAGCCCACGTGTGCGAGAGGAACGCCCGGACCGTCAACGACGCCGTGAGCCGACGTGCCGTGACGGTCCGCCGCTCCAAGGTGAGCTCGTTCCTCGAGCGCATCCCACCCGGGCCGCATTGGGATCTCGTCCTCATGGATCCCCCCTACCCATTGGGGGAAGAGCAGCTCGCCGCAGTCCTCGGGGCCGTCGCGGACCGTCTGGCGCCGGACGCCCTCGTCGTCGTCGAACGCTCCGCCCGCTCGCCGGAGCCGACCTGGCCCGAGAGACTCGTGCACTACGGGGACCGGAAATACGGGGAGACGCGCCTGTGGTTCGCCGAGCCCGCGGGCACCCGCGCATGAGGTACTTCGAGCAGGCCGCGGCGGCCGCACCCCAGTGGTGGGAGATCATCTCGGCCTTCGCGCCCGTCGGCACGTTCGCAGCGGCCGTCGTCGCCGCCGTCATCGGCCTGCGCACCATCCGGCAGCGGTCCTACGCCGACCGGCGCGCGGAGTTCTGGCGGCGCACGGAGTGGGCGCTCGAAGCTTCCGTCCACCCCGATCCGCAGATGCAGACGATGGCCACGATGGTCCTCGCGAGCCTCGCGAAGAGCGACCTGATCGCGAGCGACGAGGAGCTCATGCTCCTCGACGCTGTGTGGGTCGACCCGATCGCTCAGGCAGAGGCCGAGGGCCTCGACGAGGAGCTGGGCGCCGACGAGGATCGGGGGGATACTGGACTGGAGGGGCCGTACGACGGCCCGACCCATGAGGGCCCGGACTCCGGGCAAGGCACCACGGGGGAGCGATGACCGAGCAGGACAGCCAGACGTCGAAGCACGACGATTCCGCGGAGAGCCACGAACGACGCCCGGGATCGTCGGACCGACGGGTCCAGATCGCGGCGGCCAGGCTCCGCGTCGTCCTCGACGAACGGCTCAAGCGCGAGACGCCGGAATGGGTCAAGCGGCTCGCGGAGCAGAAGCTCGCGAGCTGATCCTCCTCAATCGGCGAGCCTTATCCGACGAGGCCGTCGAGCTCGGCGCCGCGCCGGAGGGCCGTCGGATGCGGGCCGGCTGCAGCGAGCTCCGCAGTCCACCCCGCCGGCCAGGTGCCTCTGAGGCCCACGGCGACGACGTTCCCCGGATAGCGTGCCTCGAACACCTCCGGTTCGCTCAGCGCAGCGACCTCGCTGAAGGCGGTTCGCATGGCAGCGAGCTGTGACCGGACGAGGGTGAGGGGCGGATCGTCGCCGATGTTGACGAGCATCGCACCGCGCGGCGCGAGAAGAGCTGCGGCCTCGGCGTAGAAGTCCCGGTGCGCGATGTGGGCTGGCGCCTCGGGGCCAGAGAAGATGTCCAGCACGACGGCGTCGAACGGCTCACGGGACCCCAGCTCCTCAAGCTCCCAGCGCGCATCGCCGATACGTATTTCGATGGCAGTCCCGGCCGGCAGGGGGAGACTCTCGAGGACGAAGTCCAGGAGTTCGCGTTCGAGCTCGACGGCGACCTGCGCCGAGCCCGGGCGCGTCGCCTGCACGTACCGTGCGAGGGTGAGCGCCCCGGCACCGAGATGGAGCACCCGCAGCGGTTCGCCCGGCGGGGCGAGCAGGTCGAGGACGTTGGCCATCCGCCGCAGGTAAGCGTAGAAGACCCGCTCGGGGTGGGCGAGGTCTACGTGGGATTGCTCGGCGCCGCCGATTGAGAGCACGAACGCGCCGTCCACGAGGTCGTCGGGGGAGATGGTCGCGTGGGTCCCGATTCCGGCGAGATAGCGTTCCGGGCTCACACGAGCTCGCTGAGGCCGGCAAGGCGCCCGGCGGCGTCCTCGAGGACGTCGTCGCGCTTGCAGAACGCGAAGCGCAGGAGCGAGCGGGTTCTCCGTGCGCCCTCTTCGTGGCAGAAGACCGAGACGGGGATCGCCGCGACGCCGACGAGCTCGGGAAGCCTCCGCGCGAGGTCGAGGGCGTCGTCGAAGCCGATGGATGCAGTGTCGGCTGTGATGAAGTAGGTGCCCTCGGGGAGGTACACGGTGAGCCCCGCGCGTCGGAGCCCGTCGGCGAGGATGTCGCGCTTCCGACGCAGCGCGTCGGCCGCGCCCGTGAAGAACTCGTCCGGCAGGCGGAGCCCGCGGGCGACGGCGGCCTGGAACGGCGTGCCAGAGCTGTACGTGAGGAACTGCTTGACCGTGCGAACCTTGGCGACGAGTTCCTCGGGGCCGGTCACCCAGCCGACCTTCCACCCCGTGAAGGAGAAGGTCTTGCCCGCGGAGGAGATGCTGAGCGTCCGCTCGGCGGCACCCGGAAGCGTCGCGACCGGAACGTGAGGCCGGCCGAAGACGAGATGCTCGTAGACCTCGTCGGTGATGATGACGGCGTCGTGCCGGGCTGCGAGATCGACGATCCGCTGGAGGGTCTCCGCGCCGAAGACGGCGCCCGTCGGGTTGTGCGGGTTGTTGACGATCACGACGCGGGTCTGGGGCCCGAACGCGGCCTCGAGCTCACCCGGATCCGGCTGGAACCTCGGAGCGTGCAGGGGGACCGTCACGTGGTTTGCTCCGGCGAGTCCGATCATGGCGCCGTACGAGTCGTAGAAAGGTTCGAACGTCAGGACGTCGTCGCCGGGTTCGGCGAGCGCGAGCACAGCCGCCGCGATCGCCTCGGTCGCTCCGGTCGTGATGACGACGTCCGTCTCGGGGTCCGGTTCGAGGCCGTAGAAGCGCTTCTGATGGGCCGCAACGGCCACCCGGAGGGCAGGGATGCCTTTCCCCGGCGCATACTGGTTCGTGCCTTCGGCGATGGCCTGGCGCGCGGCCTCCGCCATGATGGCGGGGCCGTCCTCGTCCGGGAAGCCCTGACCGAGGTTGATGGCGCCGGTCCGGACGGCGAGGCCCGTCATCTCCTCGAAGATCGTCACCCCGAGGCGCCCGTCCGCCCCCAACACGTTGGCGCCCGCGGCGGTGCGCTGCCAAGGAGAAGTCATGGAGCCATGCTAGCGAGCAGGGCGCCTCCGGCTTCGGTTATGTTGGCTGCATGAGACGCGCCGTCTGCCCTGGCTCCTTCGACCCGATCCACAACGGCCACCTCGAAGTCATCGCCCGCGCCGCGAATCAATTCGACGAGGTGATCGTTGCCGTGTCGACCAACTACGCGAAGAAGTACCGGTTCCGTCTCGAGGAGCGGATCGAGATGGTCCGCCGGACCCTCAGTGCGATCAGCGGAATCCTCGTCGAACCGATGGGGGAGGGCCTCCTTGCGGACTACTGCCACGAGCGGGGCGCGTCGGCCATCGTCAAGGGACTGCGCTCCTCGTCGGACTTCGACTACGAGTTGCCCATGGCGATCATGAATCGGCAGCTGACCGGGGTCGAGACCGTCTTCCTCGCTGCCGAATCGCACTACGTGCACCTCTCCTCGACGCTCATCAAGGAGGTGCACGACCTCGGCGGCGACGTCTCCGAGTTCGTACCGCGGTCTGTGCTGGCGCGCCTCGACGCGACGTCATCGGGTCGGGGGGCCTGACCTCGGCCGGTCGCGGCGCGCCGGCGGCGTCAGTTTGGGCCTGACGCACGGCACAGGCTAGGATTATTTGTCGGTCTATGTTCTACAGGAGTTCTCATTAAGCGCGAAGATCGTTCGCCCTTGACGGTTGACGTCAAGGACCTCGGGCGCAGCCCGGGCACGATGCGGACACTCGAAGAGCATGTGCCCGCACCGAGTGACCTCGGTGCGGCGCTCATCGGCGTCAGGGAAGGGTCCCCCGTGGATCTCTACCTGAGGCTCGAGGCGGTCCACGAGGGGATCCTGGTATCGGGAACCGCACGCGTCGACGTAACTGGCGAGTGCGGGCGGTGCCTGGATCCCATCGAGTACAGCCTCGACGTCGATGTGCAAGAGCTTTTCTCCTACGAGGGTGCCGAGCCCTCGGACGGAGAAGACGATGAAGAGCAACGTCGAGTCGAGCACGATTCCATCGATCTTGAGCCGGTGTTGCGGGACGCAGTGGTGACCATGCTGCCGTTCCAGCCGGTGTGCCGGGAGGACTGCCCGGGGCTCTGCCCCGAGTGCGGGATCCGCCTCGCGGACGAGCCGGGCCACCATCACGAGGTCGTTGACCCGCGATGGTCGGCTCTGGCGGATCTGATCAGGCCCGACCGGCACAGCGATGAATAAGTGTTGGCCCTAAGAGAAATGAGTTAGCCGTGGCAGTTCCCAAGCGGAAGATGTCCCGCTCGAACACGCGAGCCCGCCGCTCCCAGTGGAAGGCGACCGCGCCGAACCTGATCAAGACGGTCGAGAACGGCCGCGTGGTCTACAGCCTTCCCCACCAGGCGAAGGTCGTCACCGACTCCGCTGGCACCCCGCTCTTCATGGAGTACAAGGGCCGCAAGGTCGCCGACGCCTGAGCTGTCGTACGAAGACAGCACAGCCGCGCGATATGCCCGCTCACGATGAGCTTCTGAAGCGTCTCGGCGTCGACATCGACGCCGAGACGCTTCGTCTTGCCCTGACCCATCGCTCGTACGCGTACGAGAACGGCGGGATCCCGACGAACGAGCGTCTCGAGTTCCTGGGCGACTCGATCCTCGGGTTCTCGGTCACCGACTACCTGTATCGGACGTACCCGGATCTCCCCGAGGGCGAGCTCGCCAAGCGGCGTGCCGCCGTCGTGAGCACGCGAGCGCTCGCGGCCATTGCGCGGCGCCTCGGCGTCGGCGAGTGCATCTACCTCGGGCACGGCGAAAAGGTCACGAACGGCAAGAACAAGTCCTCCATCCTCGCTGACACGATGGAGGCGCTCATCGGCGCAACGTACATCTCGAACGACCTCGAAGAGGCCCGGCGCCTCGTGGTCCGGCTCGTCGGGCCGCTGCTCGAGGACGCAGCCGTGCTCGGCGCTGGGACGGACTGGAAGACCCACATCCAGGAGCTCGCTGCGAATCGCCAGTTGGGCGCCATCCACTATGCCGTCGTCGGCGACGGCCCGGACCACGCCCGGACGTACACGGCAACGCTCTCGATCGGCGGCGTGCCGTACGGCACAGGAACAGGCAACTCGAAGAAGGAAGCCGAGCAGTATTCGGCTGCCGACGCCTGGAAGGTGCTGTGCCCGGATGAGTCCGGCATCATCGGCAGCGTGCCCGGGGAGCGCGAAAGCGCTGGCGGAACCGTCTAGCCTTGCCCGAACTCCCCGAAGTCGAGGTCGTGCGCCGCGGCCTCTCGACGTGGGTTGCAGGGCGCCGGATCGAACGGGTCGACGTTCTCGACCCCCGCTCGGTCCGTCGCCACACGCTCGGACCCGAGGACTTCCGCGGCCAGCTTGAGGGCGCCGTCGTCCTCGACGCGGTGCGTCGCGGCAAATTCCTGTGGCTCCCGATCGCCGACGGTGATGACGGCAGCGCGGAAGAGCCTCCGCACACCGCCCTCATGGCCCACCTCGGGATGAGCGGCCAACTCCTCGTCGAGGACCCCGAGCAGCCGGACGAGAAGCACCTCAAGGTCAGGCTCACGCTCTCCGACGTCCCTGGCCTGCCTGCCGAGCTTCGCTTCGTCGACCAGCGCATCTTCGGCGGCCTCGCCGTCGTGCCGCTCGTGGCGACCGACGACGGCGGGCCCGGGGGATGCGGATCACAGCCTCTCCCGCTCATAGCGGCAGAGGCCGCGCACATCGCAAGGGACCCGCTCGATCCGCTGTTCTCGGCGTCCGGGCTCCACGAGCGATTCCGCGCCCGCCGCACCGGCGTCAAGCGCGCCCTGCTCGATCAGCGCCTCGTCTCGGGGATCGGGAACATCTACGCCGACGAGGCGCTGTGGTCGGCGCGCCTGCACTATGCACGTCCCACGGACACCCTGCGCAGGGCCGAGACGCTGCGGCTCGTCGACGCCGTCCGGGATGTCATGCTCCGCGCCCTCGCCGCCGGCGGGACCAGCTTCGACTCGCTGTACGTCAATGTCAACGGAGCTTCGGGCTACTTCGACCGCTCGCTCTCGGCGTACGGGCGCGCTGGCGAGCCGTGCCTCCGCTGTGCTGGGGAAGGACGCACGAGCATCATGGTCCGCGAACCGTTCATGAACCGCTCGTCGTACCGGTGCCCCTCGTGCCAGCGGACGCCGCGCAACGCCCGTTGGTAGCCGCGCCCTGCGCGAGAGCCCGGCGGAGGCCCTGCGCCGAAACGCTGGGGACCGGTGGCAGAATGACGCACAGCCATACGCGCTGTCCGCGGACATCGACTGCAGACGCTGACGACAGGAGAAAACGGGTCCCTTGCACCTCAAGACCCTGACCATCCGAGGCTTCAAGTCCTTCGCCTCGGCCACGACGTTCGAGTTCGAGCCTGGCGTGACCGCCGTCGTCGGTCCCAACGGCTCGGGCAAGTCGAACGTCGTCGACGCGCTCGCGTGGGTGATGGGAGAGCAGGGCGCGAAGACTCTTCGCGGCGGCAAGATGGAGGACGTCATCTTCGCGGGAACCGCGGGGCGGCCGCCTCTCGGACGAGCGCAGGTCTCCCTCACGATCGACAACGCGGACGGGGCCCTCCCGATCGAGTACAGCGAGGTCACCATCTCGCGCACCCTCTTCCGCACGGGCGGCTCGGAATACGCGATCAACGGCGAGTCGTGCCGCCTGCTCGACATCCAGGAGCTCCTGAGCGATTCGGGGCTGGGGCGTGAGATGCACGTCATCGTGGGGCAGGGACAGCTCGACCGGATCCTCCATGCGACGCCGGAGGACCGGCGCGGCTTCATCGAGGAAGCCGCCGGGATCCTCAAGCACCGGCGGCGCAAGGAACGGACCGTCCGCAAGCTCGACGCGATGCAGGGCAATCTCCAGCGGCTCGCCGACCTCACGGGGGAGATCCGGCGGCAGCTCGGGCCGCTCGGTCGCCAAGCGCAGGTCGCGCGGCGCGCCCAGACCATCCAGGCCGACGTCCGCGACGCCAAGGCGCGCCTGCTGGCCGACGACGTCGTCCGGCTGCGGGACACGCTCGAGCAGGACCGCGCCGACCAATCCGCGCTCACGGCGCGCCGGGCCGAGGTCGAGCGCGAGCTCGAGGCCGCGCGCCGAGAGCAGGCCGAGGCCGAGCGTGCCGCGGCCCTTGCAACCCCCAGGCTCAACGCCGCCCGCGATCTCTGGTACCGACTCTCCGCCGGCCGCGAGCGGCTCCGCTCGCTCGCGAGCGTGGCCGAAGAACGACGCCGCCTCCTCGGCACCTCGGAGGCCCTCCCTTCAGGGCGCGACCCTGAGCGGCTCGACCGGCAGGCCGAGGAGGCCCGCGAGGAGCTCGCGGTGCTGGCCGAGGCGATCGACGTCCGCTCCGAGGCCCTCGAGGAGGCGTCCGAGGCGCGCGTCGGGGCGGAGGAGGAAGCCGCGGCGGAAGACCGCCGGCACACCGCGCGCCTGCGCGCCTCGGCGGATCGCCGCGAAGGCCTGGCCCGCCTTGCAGGGGCGGTGGGTGCCGCGAGAAGCCGGGTCGAGGCAGCCGAGGGGGAGATCGGACGCCTGCAGGCATCGCTGGCCTCGGCCGCTGAGCGCCGGCGGAACGCGGAGATCGAATTCACGGCGCTCGAGACGCAGGTCGCGGGCGTGGAGGAGGGCGAAGAGGGGCTCGACGCGGACTACGAGGAGGCCGCTGCCCTGCAGGAGGCCGCCGAGGAGAAGCTCGCGTCGCTCGAGGAGCGCCGACGAGCCGCGGAGACGGGCCGCCGCTCGCTCGAGGCGCGGCTCGATGCCCTCCGCGCCGGGCTCCGCGGGCGGGACGGAAGCGCCGCGGTCCTTGCCTCGGGGGACGGCGTCCTCGGCACGGTGCCCTCACTGGTCAAGGTCGAGCCAGGATTCGAGGCGGCGGTCGCGGCCGCCCTGGGAAACGTCGCCGAGGGCCTCGCGATGGAGGACGCCGAGTCCTCCCTCCGCGCGCTGACGCGCCTGAGAGACGACGACGGCGGTCAGGCCGCCCTGCTCGTGGGCGGTGCGGCGACGCCCTCGGGCCTTGCCGATCGGCCTGACCTCCCGAAGGGGGCGCGCTGGCTCGAGAGCGTCGTGTCGGCCGACCCTCGCGTGCGGGGCGCCGTCGAGCGTCTCCTTTCCGGGGCGGTCGCCGTGGAGGACGCCGACGGCGCGCTGCCGCTCCTCACCGCGCATCCAGAGCTGACGGTGGTGACGGCGCAGGGGGACGTGCTCACCGCCGGGGCGATGCGCGGCGGCTCGGCGGGGGCGCCGTCCACCATCGAGCTGCAGGCCCAAGTCGAGGAGGCGGAGGCGCAGCTCGCGGTCACCGTCGCCGAGCACGAGCGCGTTGGCTTCGAGCTCGCCGGGGCGCGCGAGCGCGTGCGCGAGGCGCGGGAACACGCGAATGCCGCCCTCGCGGCCCTCCACGATTCGGACGCCAAATTCGCGGCGGTCGCCGAGCGGCTCGCGGCCCTCGGCGCACAGCTTCGGGGGGCTACTGCCGAGGACGAGCGGTTCCGGGCCTCGCTGGCCGCCGCCCAGTCGCAGCTCGAGACGGAGCAGGAGGCACTGGCCCTTGCTGCTGAGCGGCT
Organism: Sinomonas sp.; assembly: GCF_036848755.1. Classification (NCBI taxonomy): domain Bacteria; kingdom Bacillati; phylum Actinomycetota; class Actinomycetes; order Micrococcales; family Micrococcaceae; genus Sinomonas; species Sinomonas sp. Next base: position 35,123 of record NZ_DAIUJO010000013.1, read on the forward strand.
CGAGGCCGCCGAGGAGGCCGAGGCGGCCGAGGACGACGACGAACCTTCAGCCGCCGAGCGTGACAGGCTCGCGCAGCAGGCGACGGCTGCCCGGGCCGCCGAGCTCGAGGCCCGCCTCGCGCTGCGCACGGTGGAGGAACAGCACCGCGCGGTCGAGGCAAGGGCCGAGTCGCTCGAGCGCGCGGCCGCGGCCGAGCGCAAGGCGGCCGCCGAGGCGCGGAGGCGTGCCGAGGACCGGGCGCGCAAGGCAGCGCGTGCCGAGGCCGTCGCCCGCGCTGCGCTGGCCGGCGTCGCCGCGATGGACCGCGCCGTGGAGGAGGCCGCGGAGGAGCGCGACGCCGCGGAGGAGCGGCGGCAGGCTCTCGACGAGCGGCTCTCGGCCCTGCGCGCCTCAACCGAGGTGCTGACCAAGGAGCTCGCCGAATTGAGCGACGCCGCCCACCGTGACGAACTGGCTCGCGCTGAGCTCGGCCTTCGGCTCGAGGCCCTGCAGGATCGCGCGATCGAGGAGCTCGGGCTCTCGGCCCAGCAGCTCGTCGACGAGTTCGGGCCGCACCTCCCGATCCCCGTCCCGGACGACGGCGCCGACAAGTGGGCCTCCCTCCGCGTCGAGGTCGACGACGAGGGACGGCCGCTGGACGGGGCGCCGTTCGTGCGTGGGGAGCAGGAGAAGCGGCTCAAGAAGGCCGAACGGGACCTCGCTGCCCTCGGCAAGGTCAACCCGCTCGCGCTCGAGGAGTTCGCGGCACTCGAGGAGCGGCATCGCTTCCTCAACGAGCAACTGGAGGATCTCAAGTCGAGCCGGCGGGACCTGCTCGCGATCATCAAGGACGTCGACGAACGCGTGCAGCGCGTGTTCGCCGAGGCCTACGCCGACACGGCCGCCCAGTTCGAGCGGGTCTTCGGCCGACTGTTCCCGGGAGGCGAGGGCCGCCTGGTCCTCACGGACCCGGACGACATGCTCACGACCGGCATCGAGGTCGAGGCGCGTCCCGCGGGCAAGAAGATCAAGCGCCTCTCCCTGCTCTCGGGCGGAGAACGCTCGCTGACCGCGGTCGCGCTTCTCGTCGCGATCTTCAAGGCGCGGCCCTCGCCGTTCTATGTCATGGACGAGGTCGAAGCCGCCCTCGACGATACGAATCTCGGCCGGCTCATCACGATCTTCGAGGAGCTCCGCGAATCCAGCCAGCTCATCGTCATCACCCACCAGAAGCGCACGATGGAAGTCGCCGACGCGCTGTACGGGGTGTCGATGCGCGGCGACGGGGTCTCGACCGTCGTGAGCCAGAAGCTCGAGCGGGTGTGACGGACGGAGCGGACTCGCGGAGGGCGGGGGCCGAAGCGCCTGTGAGAAGCTAGGTCTCGTGACAGACCTCTCCGCACTCCTGCCTTTCATCATTGCCGTGATCGTGCTGTTCGTCGTCGCCGGGTCCGTCATCGGGCTTGTGCGCGGCCGCCGATCGAAGGTGCGCTACCCGGGGGCGAGGGACGCGAACGATCCGGTCCTCGCGCCCAACCAGCCCAACGTCGCAGGCGACCGCACGGGGGCGCCGACCGCGGTCGACGAGCCTCCCACCCCGGTCCTCGAGCCCGACGAGACGGTTGAGGTTCCTGAAGTCTTCGAGCAGCCGACGGTCGAGGAGGTCCCGACCGAGACGCCTGCGCCGGTGGCGGGACGCCTCCAGCGGCTGCGCGAGCGGCTCGCCAGGAGCAACAACGTGCTGGGGAAGGGCCTCCTTGCGCTGCTCTCGAGCGACCGCATCGACGACACCGTGTGGGACGAGGTCGAGGAGACGCTCCTCCTCGCCGACATCGGCACGGAGCCGAGCCTCGAACTCGTCGAGACGCTCAAGGGCCGCGTCAAGGTCATGGGCAGCCGCAACCCGGACGAGGTGCGCGCTATGCTCCGCGACGAGCTCGTGAAGCTCGTCGATCCGACGCTCGACCGCTCCCTCAACGTCGACCGCAAGGGCGGCAAGCCCGCCGTCGTCCTCGTCGTAGGAGTCAACGGCGTCGGCAAGACGACGACCGTGGGCAAGCTCGCCCGCGTGCTCGTCGCCGAGGACAAGGATGTGCTCCTCGGCGCGGCCGACACCTTCCGCGCCGCCGCGGCGGAGCAGCTCGCGACATGGGGCGCGCGCGTGGGCGTCCCCACCGTGAAGTCCGACGTCGACGGCGCCGACCCTGCTTCCGTTGCCTTCGAGGCCGTGAAGGCGGGCATCGAGCAGGAGGTCGACGTCGTCATGGTCGACACCGCAGGGCGGCTCCAGAACAAGGTCGGGCTCATGGACGAGCTCGGCAAGGTCAAGCGTGTCATCGAGAAGCTGGCCGAGGTGGACGAGGTGCTCCTCGTGCTGGATGCGACCACGGGACAGAACGGGCTCAACCAGGCCAAGGTCTTCTCTGAGGTCGTTCGGATCACCGGCATCGTCCTCACCAAGCTCGACGGGACGGCGAAGGGCGGCATCGTCGTCGCCATCCAGAAGCAGCTCGGCGTGCCCGTCAAGCTCGTGGGCCTCGGCGAGGGGCCCGACGACCTCGCCCCCTTCGACGTCGAGGGCTTCGTGGACGCGATCCTGGCCTGAGGCCATTCGCCCTGTCCGGCTCTTGACGGGACGCGGGCAAGGTCGCATGGTGATCGGGCTGGGAGTTTCTTTGCGGTCTCCACTCTGCGGGAGGACCCATGCGCCCCGCCCTTCGTTCCCGGATCCTCGCCTTCGCCACCGTATTTCTGACGGCCGTCGGGCTCAGCGTGGGGACGCCGCCGGCGCAGGCTGCAACGAGTCCCAGCTTCGTCCAGCAGGCCTCGGCCCACGCAGGAAATGTCGCCTCGCTCGCCGTGACCCTCGGATCAGCCGTGACGGCTGCCGATCGGCTCGTGGTGACCGTCGGGGTCTGGAACAGCTCGTCCGCGACTGCCGCGAGCGTGGTTGACTCGGCGGGGAATGCCTACACCGAGCTCGTGCACTTCGTGGCGTCCGACCACACTGAGCTCAGTGTGTGGAGCGCGCCGATCACGGTCGGCGGTGGGACGCGCCCGGCGGTGACCGCGAAGCCGACGTCCAATGCGGACGTGGGCGTCTCGGTGGTCGAGTACGCCGGCCTGTCAACGGCGTCCGGGGTCTCGGCGATGGACGTCCACGCCCAGGCGTCGGGGTCAACCTCGACAAGCGGGACCGTCGGCTCTGGAGCCACGCCCGCGACCATGGGCGACGGCGAACTCGCGTTCGGCGCCTACGCCGACTCGGGATTCGGGGACACGCTCGGCGGGGGACAGGGCTTCACCGTGCGCACGAACGTGTCGAAGACCTCCGACATGGAGTTCGTGGACGAGGACGCCGTCGTGGGCTCGGGCGCCACGCCCAACGCGAGCTTCACGACAGGCGCCAACACGGTGTGGCTCGCCGCGACGGTGGTCCTCAAGAACGCGGCAGCGCCCCAGCCGACCCTTCCCGCCGCGCCCACCGGCGTGGCGGCCAGCCCCGGCGACGGCTCTGCGACCGTTTCCTGGACGGCGCCCTCCAACGGCGGCTCCCAGATCTCCTCGTACACGGTGACGCCGTACGTGGGGACGGCCGCGCAGCCGGCCACGACAGTGTTGGGATCGCCGCCCCCAACGTCGGCAAAGGTGTCCGGACTGACGAATGGGACAACCTACACCTTCACCGTGGCCGCGACGAACGCCGTCGGCACAGGGCCCGCGTCTGCGCCGTCGAACGCCGTCGTGCCCAGTACGTATGCAAACGGCCAATGGGGTGCCCTGCTCACCTGGCCGATCGTCGCCGTCCACTCTGTTGTCCTGGACAGTGGCAAGCTGCTCCAGTGGGACGGCTGGCAGACGCCCGAGCCGACCTCCCTCTACGATCCTTCGACCGGCTCGTTCACGACCATCACCGCGCCGTCGAGCATCTTCTGCTCAGGCAATGCGAAGCTCGCCGACGGCCGCGTCATCGTCGCCGGAGGCTACGGCGTCACGACGACGGGCAACCAGGGGCTGACCGACACCAACGTCTTCGATCCGGGCACCCAAGCCTGGAGCCGCCTCGCGAGCATGAACATTCCGAGGTGGTACCCCGATCTCGTGGAACTTGCTGACGGCCGCTACCTGGCGGTCAGCGGCAACTCGACCAACGCCTCGACGTGGGCGGACACCCCCGAGGTGTATGACCCGTCCGCGAACACGTGGACCCTGCTCTCGAAGATCAGCACGGCTCAGGTCCACGAGGAGGAGTACCCGTTCTCCTACCTCGCCCCCAATGGCAAGGTCTTCACGATGGGTCCGTCCGAGGACGTCTCCTACTGGCTCGACGCCGGCGCCCAGACGTGGACGCCGGTCGGGGCGAGCGGGCTCACGAACGGCTCGTCCGTCATGTACCGGCCGGGGCAGATCCTGTACAGCGGCGGCGCCCCGAGCGTGATCTCGACGACGACGGCGGCCGCCGGGGCCGCGACGATCGACCTCACGGCCAGCACTCCGGCCTGGAAGGCCATCGCACCCATGAACTACCCTCGCGTCTACCACACCCTCACCACCCTCGCGGACGGTCGCGTGCTCGCAGTGGGTGGGGAGCCCAGCTCAGACCAGACTCAAGTCACGAGCGGCGTCCTGCCCGCCGAGATCTGGGATCCGGCGACCGGCGCATGGAGCGTGATCGGCCAGATCGCGACGGCGCGCAACTACCACTCGACGGCCGTTCTGCAGCCCGACGGGACGGTCCTCATCGCGGGCGGGGGCCACGAAGACTCCCTCAGCAACCCTGGGCAGTACAACGCGCAGGTCTATTCTCCGTCGTACCTGTTCGGGGGCGCCCGGCCTGCCATCTCGTCCACCCCTGGAACGATCGCGTACGGAGCGAGCTTCGCGATCGGCACCCCGGATGCCGCGTCGATCAGCGCGGTCAACCTCGTCTCCTTCGCGGCCGACACGCACCAGGCCGACATGGACCAGCACTTCGTCCCCCTCGGCTTCACAGCAGGGTCGGGCTCCCTGAGCGTCCAAGCTCCAGCCTCAGGCGCCTATGCGCCTCCCGGGGACTACATGCTCTTCATCGTCAACGGAGCCGGAGTGCCCTCGGTGGCCGCTACCGTGCACGTAGCGCCGCCGCCAGCCGCTCCCGCTGCGCCCACAGGGGTGACGGCGTCGGCTGGCAACGCCTCCGCCAACGTGAACTGGAATGCACCGAACGACGGCGGCTCGACCATCACGTCGTACGCGGTGACGCCGTGGACGGGTGGGGTGGCCCTGGCCTCGACCACCGTGACGGGCAACCCCGCACCCACCGGCGCAACGATCACGGGCCTGACCAACGGTGTCGCGTACACCTTCACCGTCAGCGCCACCAATTCCGTCGGGACGTCGCCCGCGTCGGCGCCCTCCAACAGCGTCACCCCGACCTCCGCCGTCGTGCCGGCGTTCGTCCAGGAGGGCGCGGTCCATGCGGGCAACTCAGCCCAGACCACGGTGACACTCGGGCGCGCGATCACCGCGGGGGACAGGCTGGTCGTCGAGCTGGGTGTCTGGAGCTCGTCGAACGCCACAGCGAACGGCGTCACGGACTCCGCGGGCAACACCTACACCGAGCTCACGCACTTCACGGCCTCGGACCACACCGAGATGAGCGTGTGGACGGCGCCGATCACGGGAGGGGGCGGCTCGACGCTCACCGTGACGGCCAAGACCACGTCCCCAGCCGACGTCGGGCTTGGCGTGCTCGAGTACTCGGGCCTCTCCACGGCGGCCGGCAGCGGTGCGGTGGACGTCCAGGCCCACGCCACCGGAACCACGGGTGCCAAAGCCGCGAGCGTCGGTTCAGGGGCCACGGCGGCTGCGGGCTCGGCGAACGAACTCGCGGTCGGCTTCTACGCGGATTCGGGATTCGGCGACACGCTCGCCGCAGGTACAGGCTTCACACCGCGCATCAACGTCTCGCCGGAGCAGGACATGGAGTTCCTCGCCGAGGATCAGCCCGTTGCCGCTGCCGCGACCGCGGACGCGACCTTCTCGACCGGTGCACAGACCTTATGGCTGGCCGGAGTCGTCGTCTTCCGGCACGCGTGAGAGTCCCGCCGCTCCTGGGAAGCGGATCCTCTGGCGTCCGGCGCGGCCCAAGGGCCCTTGCCGGGGCCGTCTAAGCGGCTTGCCGTCGTCGTCCTGCCCACACCGGCATGGCAACCAGCAGGCAGAAGCCGGACGCCCCGAAGGCCCAGACATATCCCACCCGGTCGGCGAGGATGCCTGCGAGCAGCGGACCGACGATGCTTCCGACGTCGGAGACCATTTGGAAGACGGCGAGCGGGGCGCCCCCGCTGCGCTCCCGGCCGATCGTGTCAGCCACCGTCGCCTGGAGCGCCGGGCTCAGGAGCCCCGAGCCGAAGCCCGCGACGGCGGAGAGCACGAACAGGAGCGCGTCGTTGGGGCTCAGCCCCATGACGCCCGTTGCGGCCGCGGCGGTCGCGAGGCCCGAAAGGGCGAGGGGACGCCGTCCCCAGGTGTCGGCGAGGCGGCCGGAGAACGTCAGCGCCGCCGCCGTGCCGAGGGCGAAGAGTGCTAGCGCGAGCCCCGCCGCGGCAGGCGCGGCCTGAAGCGCCTGCGCGGCGAACAGCGGGACCAGGGCCATGCGGATTCCGAGCGTAGCCCACCCGTTCGCGAAGTTGGACACCAGCGCGGCACGGTAGGACGGAAGCTCGAGGGCCTCGGCGAGACGGAGCGGGGGCAGCGCGGTGCGCGGGACCGAGTCCGGGCCGCGGCCGAGGAGGATGCCGACGATCGACGCGGCGACGACCAGCGTCCCTGCATAGACGAGGAACGGTACGCGGAGTCCGAACCCGGCGAGCAGGCCGCCGACGAGCGGGCCCGCGATGCTGCCGAGCAGGAACGACGACGCGTACAGGCCGCTCACCCGTCCTCGGGCCTCCGGGGGAGCGAGCCGGACGATGAGACCCGACGAGGAGATCGTGAACATCGTCGAGCCGAGGCCTGCCAGCCCGCGGAACAGGAGCAGCTGCCAATAGCTTCCAGCGAACGCGCACGCCCCCGTGAAGACTGCGACGGTCAAGACTCCGATGACGTACACAGGGCGCTCGCCGATCCTGTTCACGAGGCCCCCCGCGCTCGGCGCGAGGACGAGGCGCGTCAGCGCGAACGCGCTGACGATGATCGACGCGGCCGTCGCGCCGACTCCGAAGCTGGCCGCGAACTGCGGAAGCACGGGAGAAACGAGGCCGAAGCCGATCGCGATGGCGAATGCCGCGACGACGAGCACCCAGATGTCTCTCGGAATGGGTGGCCGGGAAGGGCTTTCGCCGTGGGGGGCGCCGCGAAGGGGCACACGGAAGGCAGGTCGGGGCATGCCACAAGATTACGAAACACAGCGGAAACGAGCGCGTGACGCTGCATTAACACCGAGGACGAAGTTGTAACGGCGGAGCAATTTTGGCCGCGAGCAGATGAAACACCGCGGCGTCAATCTTTTATCAGTGGTCCGTTTCGAACCGCCGGGGCAGCGGCGGAGGCGGGCCAGACGCCCCCCGTTCCACCCCCTCGAAAGGCAACTCACCATGAATGCTGGCGACACCGCCTGGGTACTCGCCTCGGCAGCGCTCGTGCTGCTGATGACCCCCGGGCTTGCGTTCTTCTACGGAGGCATGACGCGTGCCAAGTCCGTCCTCAACATGATGATGATGAGCTTCGGCGCCATCGCCCTTGTCGGCGTGCTCTGGGTGCTGATCGGCTACTCGATGTCGTTCGGCACAGACGCCTTCGGCGGCGTTGTCGGCGACCTCGCCAAGTTCGGCCTGCATGGGGTCCTGTCGACTGGCAAGGACATGCCGCTGCAGGGCACGATCCCCGAGCTCGCCTTCGTCGGCTTCCAGGCCGTCTTCGCGATCATCACGGTTGCGCTCATCTCAGGCTCCATTGCCGACCGGGCCAAGTTCGGCTCGTGGATGGTCTTCGCGGCCCTCTTCGCGGTCCTCGTCTACTTCCCCGTCGCGCACTGGGTGTTCGACGCCAACACGACGGCGAACGGGACGTTCATCGGCGGTTGGCTCAACCACCTCGGCGTGATCGACTTCGCCGGCGGCACGGCGGTCCACATCAACGCCGGCGCAGCGGGTCTTGCGCTCGCCCTCGTGCTGGGCAAGCGCAACGGCTTCGGCAAGGACCCGAACCACCGCCCGCACAACCTTCCGTTCGTGATGCTCGGCGCAGGCCTGCTGTGGTTCGGCTGGTTCGGCTTCAACTCCGGCTCCGCCCTCGCGGCCAACGGCACGGCTGCCTTCACCTGGATCAACACCCTCGTCGCCCCGTGCGCCGCGACCCTCGGCTGGCTCATCGTGGAGAAGATCCGCGACGGCCACGCGACGTCCCTGGGTGCCGCCTCCGGCGCGGTCGCGGGCCTCGTTGCCATCACGCCGGCCTGTGCCGCGATCTCCCCGCTCTGGGCGATCATCCTGGGTGTTCTCGCCGGCGCGGTGTGCGCCCTCGCGGTCGGCCTCAAGTACAAGTTCGGCTACGACGACTCGCTCGACGTGGTCGGCGTCCACATGGTCGGCGGAATCGTCGGCACCCTCTTCATCGGCCTCGCGGCCAGCCCCGGAGCCCCGTCCGCCGGTCAGGGCCTCTTCTACGGCGGCGGCTTCGAACTCCTCGGCAAGCAGGCGATCGGCGCCTTCACGGTCCTCGGCTACTCGTTCATCGTGTCGCTCCTGATCGGCTTCCTGATCAAGAAGACCATGGGCTTCCGTGTCACGACCGAGGCGGAGGAGGCCGGCGTCGACATCGCGATCCACGCCGAGACGGCCTACTCCTCGGCCTCCTCGGGCGGCAACGGCTTCCATCCCCTCGGCGGGAAGGCCGCGGCGGAAGAACTCTCCGGGTTCAATGCCGATGACCTGCTCACCGAATCCACCAAGGCACGGAAGGTCACTTCATGAAGCTCATCACCGCGATCGTCCGGCCCGAGAAGCTCGATGCCATTCGGGAGGGCCTCGAGTCCTACGGAGTCCAGGGGCTCACGGTGAGCTCGGCCAGCGGCTACGGCCAGCAGCGCGGCTACACCGAGGTGTACCGCGGGGCCGAGTACAACGTCGACCTCCTGCCGAAGGTCCGGATCGAGGTCCTCGCGACCGACGAGCAGACGGACGACATCCTGGACGTCATCATCACGACGGCGAACACCGGCCGGGCCGGCGACGGCAAGGTCTGGACGGTCGACGTCCACGAGGCGATCAGGGTCCGGACTGGCGAGCGCGGGGCGGCTGCCATCTAAGGAGCCGCGGGAAAGCGAGTGCTGGCACAAGGCACGCGGACGACGGCGGGAACCTCCCGCCGTCGTTCGCTGTCCGCCCGGCCCTGCGTTGCGCCGGATGTTACACAGCCGAGGCGGAACGTCGGGGACCAGGTCTCGAGAGGCCCGGAATCACGCAGAGGAAACATGGTGGAAACACGCGCGTGACCGCCTCTTAACTTCGGTGGCAATCTTGTAACTTACGGGCAACACGGAGGGTGAAAGTCCGAAACACCGCGGGGGGAATCTAGTCCGAGTGGTCCCACCGTCCATCGCTTCGAGCGGTGGGGAGGGACCCGACGACTGTTCCCCCTCTGGAAGGCCCCACGACTCATGAATGCTGGCGACACCGCCTGGGTTCTCGTTTCGGCAGCCCTCGTCCTGCTCATGTCCCCCGGACTCGCGATCTTCTACGGCGGCATGACCCGAGTGAAGTCGATGCTCAACATGATGATGATGAGCTTCGGGGCCCTCGCGGTGATCGGCGTCCTGTGGGTCGTCGTCGGCTATTCGATCTCGTTCGGCAACGACGCCTTCGCCGGCCTGTTCGGCAACCCGTTCGAGTTCTTCGGGCTCCACGGGCTTCTCTCGACCGGGAAGGACATGCCGCTCGTGGGGACGATCCCGGAGATCGTCTTCGTCGGCTTCCAGGGGGTCTTCGCCACGGTGACGGTGGCGCTCGTCTCGGGTGCCATCGCGGATCGTGCCAAGTTCGGCTCCTGGATGGTCTTCGCAGCCCTGTGGGGCGTCCTTGTTTACTTCCCGGTCGCGCACTGGGTCTTCGACGGCTCGAAGAACGCGGCAGGGACCTTCATCGGCGGGTGGCTCAACCACCTCGGCCTCATCGACTTCGCCGGCGGCACAGCGGTCGAGGTCAACGCCGGCGCGGCGGGCCTCGCGCTGGCGATCGTCCTCGGCAAGCGCATCGGGTTCGGCAAGGACCCGAACCACCGCCCGCACAATCTTCCGCTCGTCATGCTGGGATGCGGCCTGCTGTGGTTCGGCTGGTTCGGCTTCAACGCTGGCTCGGCCCTCGCCGCCAACGGCACGGCAGGCTACGTGTGGATCAACACCCTCGTGGCGCCGTGTGCGGCGGTCCTGAGCTGGCTCCTGGTGGAGAGGCTCCGGGACGGCCATGCGACGTCGTTCGGCGCGGCGTCCGGCGCGATCGCGGGCCTCGTCGCGATCACCCCCTCCTGCGCCTCCCTCTCGCCCCTGTGGTCGATCGTGCTCGGTGCTGTGGCGGGCGCCGTCAGCGCTCTCGCGGTTGGACTCAAGTACCGGTTCGGCTATGACGACTCGCTCGACGTCGTCGGCGTCCACCTCGTCGGTGGCGTCGTCGGCACTCTCTTCATCGGCCTCGCCGCGAGCCCGGGCGCGCCGGTGGGCGGCGCGGGGCTGTTCTACGGCGGCGGCTTCGAGCTCCTGGGGAAGCAGGCCCTCGGGACGGTCTCGGTGCTCGGGTACTCCTTCCTCGTCTCGCTTGCGCTGGGCTATGCCATCAAGGCTGTCATGGGCTTCCGCGTCACGAAGGAGGTCGAGGAGGACGGAGTGGACCTCGCGATCCACGCAGAGACCGCCTACCACTCGGGTTCGTCCTCGGCGGGCGGCTTCCATCCGCTCGGCGAGCGTGGCCCGGTGGGCGATGCCCTCGACTTCGAGGACGACGAGCTGGTGGCCGGACACCGCGAGCGACAGCTCGTGCAGAGCGGCAGCGGCGGGAAGGCAGGCGCATGAAACTCATCACTGCGATCGTCCGGCCGGAGAAGCTCGACGCGATCAGGGAAGGCCTCGAATCCTACGGCGTCCAGGGCCTCACGGTGAGCCGTGCCAACGGCTACGGCCGCCAGCGGGGCTACACGCAGGTCTACCGAGGCGCTGAGTACAGCGTCGACCTGCTCCCCAAGGTGCGGGTCGAGGTGCTCGCCGCGGAGGACCAGTCCGAGGACATCCTCGACATCCTCATCACGACGGCGAACACCGGCCGGGCGGGCGACGGGAAAGTCTGGGTCATCCAGCTGGACGAGGTCGTGCGGGTCCGCACCGGCGAGCGCGGACCCGCGGCGATCTGACCATCGAGCGGAGTCGGACCCGACGCCGCAGTGGCTAGGCGTCGCCTGCCGTCTCAGGTCCCGCGAGTCCCGCAGCCGTTCCGTCCTCGGTGGGGGACGACGTTGCCCAGC